>NZ_JBKQOT010000550.1:0-13933 GCF_052145395.1 Roseiarcus sp. | reverse complement strand
GTCCACGAGCGGTCGAGCGCCCGTTCGAGCCGGTCCATCACCTCGTCCCGCGACCAGAAATATTGCTGCAGGTCCTGGACCCATTCGAAATAGCTGACGATCACCCCGCCGGCGTTGCACAGGACGTCCGGGATGACGAAGATGCCGTCGTTGCGCTCGGCGAGCACCCGGTCGGCCTCGGGCGTGGTCGGGCCGTTGGCGCCCTCCGCGAGGATCCGGCAGCGCAGGCGCCGCGCCAGATCGGCGTCGATGACCCGCTCGACCGCGCAGGGCGCGAGCACGTCGCAGGACTGCTCGAGCAGCGCGCGCGGGTCGATGGCCGCCTCGGTCGACCAGCCGGCGAGGCTCCCCGCGCGCGCGACGTGGTTCACGAGTTCCCGGGCGACGAGGCCCTTGGGGTCGTAGTAGGCGGCGGTGTGGTCGCTGACCCCGACGATCCTGACCCCGCGCGCCTCGAGCCCCATGGCCGCATGCGAGCCGACGTTGCCGAAGCCCTGGACGATCGCGGTCGCGCCGACCGGATCGATCCCCAGGGACTGCATGGCGAGAAAGGTGAGGAAGGCGACGCCGTGGCCGGTCGCCTCGCGCCGCCCGAGCGTGCCGCCGGTGCCGACCGGCTTGCCGGTGACGATCTCGGGCACGGTGACGCCCTGGTACATGGAATAGGTGTCCATGAACCAGGCCATCACCTGCTCGTTGGTGCCCATGTCCGGCGCCATGACGTCGACCCGCGGTCCGACGAACGGGATCATCTCCTGCATGTAGCGGCGCGACAGGTTCTCGAGTTCGCGGTGCGACAGCGCGTGCGGATCGACCGTCACGCCGCCCTTGGCGCCGCCGTAGGGCAGATCGACGAGCGCGCATTTCCAGCTCATCCACATCGCGAGCGCCGCGATCTCGCCGATGTCGACCTTGGCGGAGAAGCGCGTTCCGCCCTTGGCCGGGCCGAGCGTGAGATGGTGCTGGACGCGATAGCCGGTGAAGACCCGGGTGCGCCCGTTGTCCATGTGGATCGGGCAGGAGACGACGATGGCCCGCTTGGGGAACAAAAGCCGGTCGCGCTCGTCCTCGGGGATCGCGAGGTGGTCGGCGATGACGTGGAACTGCTCGCGGGCCATGGCGAACACCGGGCCGGAGTACAGGTGCTTCATGCGGCGGTCTCCCGAACGGCGGCGCGACGATCGACGCCTCCGGCCCGCAAACGGGCGCCTCGACAGGGTAAATATTGAAACGGCGCGAAATTGCGGATGCGCGCTCGCGGGTGCCGCCGAGGAGATCGGCCGCTACCCTTTCGCCTTCCAAAAATCGGCCTGCAAGGCCGCCGCCTCGTCCTCGAGCAGCGGCCCGACGACTTCGGTCGGGCGCTGGCCCGCCTTGAAGACGATCTCGCACGGCAGGTCGAGCGTCGGGTTCTCCTCGTGCGACCCGGTCTCGGCCTTCAGCGCCTTCTCGGTCTGGCCATAGACGACGCGGCCGATCCCGGCCCAGTAGATCGCGCCGGCGCACATCGCACAGGGCTCGGCGGAGGTAAAGAGCGTGCATCGCGAGAGAAACGCGAGATCGTAGGCGCGGGCGGCGCGCGAGGCGAGGAGGCGCTCGGCGTGGGCGGTGCGGTCGCGTCCCTCGCTCGAATAGCCGTTGCCCTGCTCCATCAGCAAGTTCCCGTCGCCGTCGGCGAGGACCGAGCCGAACGGATGGTCGCCGCCGTCGCGGGAGCGTCTGGCGACGTCGAAAGCCTTGCGCAGGAGGGTTTCGTCGTAGGGGCGAACGGGCATCGTCAGGGAAACTCCTTCATCCTCGCGGTCAAAATTAAACGCTTCGCGTCAAACGGATAGGGTCATTTTGGGGTTAGCTTCGCTGCGATAACGCCGAATTGGACGACGGGAATGCGCGGGGAGCGGCCATTCCGCCGCGGCCAGGCTGAAAGTTCACGTCGACCCAATGCGCCCTTATACCGGACCGTCGAAGTTTACTCTGACGGTCTGAATCGTTTCACGTGAATACGAGCGGATTTGGCCGGGCCTTTGTGTTAGACTTCATGGCGGAGGTTCGGCATGACGAAGGCCCGGAAGAACGCGGCGATTCTGTCGGCTATAGTCCCGCCTGTGACACATCCATGACGAGAAATTCGGCTTCGAACAAAATGCGTTCAAGCTATCGCCTAGCCTTGTATTCATAAAAAAAACTCCTAAATTACGTTTGTAGTTCGAACGATAAACGTTCGAAGTTACATTTATTGCTTTGGAAATTGGCGATGAGCGCACAACATCCGACCGAAAATCTCACAATTCATCACAAAGTCAAGGACGACCCGACTTGGCGCAAGGGCTACGACGAACGCGAGACGAGCCGCGTGGCCGCGGGCATAGCCAATGGCAAGGTTTTTCGCGGCGCAGAAGACCTGAATGACGTCCGGATCCTTCAGGATGTCGCCGACATGGGGAGGGCGCGCGCGTGGCTCACCGGAGAGGATCTGAAGGCCGCAATGCAAAAGGCCGGCGTCGTCGGCCCGAAGCTTTCACGTCTCGGTCTGAGCAGTCGCTAGTGCACGATTCCAAGAAGGCGAATGCCGACTCTCCACCACGCAGGCGAATAGTGAATATCCACAGTCGCTTCGGGTCAAGAAGCTTTAGCGCCAGGCGTCCGCGCTACGCTTGGCGCTCACTACGAGCCCATAAGGCGCGGCCAAGAGACTGGCGACCAGTTTTGCCCTCGTCGCCGCTTTCGCCGCCGCCCGGACGATTATCGACTCAACGGCTCGCGTCAGGACGCCCAACGTGGGTTGGCTCGCGCCTACCCCAATACGGTCAAGCAGGAAACAGACCATGGACACCACGGAGCGGATGATTCGCGAACATGCCTATCAGCTGTGGGACAGCGCGGGCAGGCCCGATGGACGCAGCGAGGAATACTGGTTCGCCGCAAAATCTAAAATCGAACGCAAAGAGGAGACGCGTGAGCGAAAGCTCGGCGGCCCCGTCCGCCGATCTGCGGATGTTCGTTGTGAAACGGCCGCGGATTGGGCGAAGAGACAGCGGGACCCGAACGTCTGACCCCATGCGCCGCGGCCTGTTTCTGAGGAGATTGGCAGATGCTTTTGTTTCTGGAACGGGGCCGTCAAAGGGCGAGGTGGATCGAAACGGAGGCGGAATCGCTGATCCAACATCTCGGGCCCGGCGCGTTCAATGCGGCCGACAGGATGGAGCGCGAGGCGAATGACTTCTCTTCAGCTCGATATTGGCGCTCGGTCAGGAAAGCGATCGCGCGCGAGACGAAAGTTGAGGTGTACCGGCTCAGGGTTGCGCCACCTGAGCCCCGGGCGTCCGCCAGACGAGCCATAAGCGGCCTGGACCCCTGTAAGGGGACGCCCGTGACCGGCCAAGACATCGAACCCGCCGCTGTCCTACTCAAGACAGGCGCTCGTTATTCCGAAGCCGATCTTGCTGACGCGATCACCGCCGCGATGGGGCACACAGGGGCCTGAAAAGACCTAGGTCGCTCTACCTACCGCCGCGCGCCGAACGACTCCCTGTCCCTGCCCCATATACGCCAGCGCCTACTCTCCGGCCGCCCTCGGGCAGAACGCGCTGCAACGCCAAACCGATCAACCCGCCGCCAACACGGCCGCCGCGACCGCGAACCCGAACTTTTCCGCGTCCATGATCGCCCCTTCGACGGCCGGACGGCATAACCGTCCCTCTTGCGCCAGAGCCCCGCAACGGCCGATCGGGCTTTGCGCGGTGCCAACGAATTCGTCACATCCGCCTATTTCTTGTGCATCGTTACGGCAACGTGGCGACCTATTCATTTGACACACGCCCGCGCCGCGATAGGTTCCTTGGCGGCGCGGACGGCTGCGACAAAGGTTCGGACGGCGTTTGGCGAGCCCGCGCGAAGCGGAGCAAACGCCGCTTGTCGGCGCCGATCTTGCGTCCGTCGAATCCGGGCGGCTCGGGCGGGCTTCCGTTGGGAAAGCGAGGGGATGTGGAGGTGAAGGTTGAGGCTCCCCCGCGTCTGGAGCTCATCGGCGTCAGCAAGTCGTTCCCCGGCGTGCGCGCCAACGACAACGTCAACCTGAAGGTTAGGCCGGGAGAGATCCACGCGCTGCTCGGGGAAAACGGCGCCGGCAAGTCCACCCTCGTCAAGATGATCTACGGCGTTCTGGCGCCTGACGAGGGCCGGATCCTGTTCGACGGGGCGTCGACGCGCATCTCCAATCCGCGCGCCGCCCGCCGGCTCGGCATCGGCATGGTGTTCCAGCATTTCTCGCTGTTCGAAGCGCTGACGGTGCTGGACAACATCGCCCTCGGCCTCGATGCGCGCCTTTCGCCGCGCGAACTGCTCGCCGAATTCAACCAGGTGCTCGACGCCTACCGCCTCAAGCTCGATCCGCGCCGGATCGTTTCGACGCTCAGCGTCGGCGAGCGGCAGCGCATCGAGATCGTGCGAGCGCTGCTGCTCGATCCGCGCCTCCTGATCATGGACGAGCCGACCTCCGTCCTGACGCCGCAGGAGGTCGAGCAACTGTTCGAGACGCTGCGCCGCCTCTCGGCAAGCGGCTGCTCCATTCTCTACATCTCGCACAAGCTGCATGAGATCATCGCTCTCTGCGACACGGCGACGATCCTGCGCGGCGGCAAGGTGGTCGGAACCGCCGACCCGCGCCATGAGACGTCGCGTTCGATGGCCGAGATGATGATCGGCGGGAATCTCAAGGAGATCTCCAAGCCGGCGGAGCGCGCTTTCGGCCCACCCAAGCTTGAGACGCAAAACCTCAGCCTTCCGAAGCCAACCGAATTCGGCGTCGCGCTGAAGGACGTGACGCTCTGCGTGCGCGCGGGCGAGATTTTTGGCGTGGCGGGCGTCGCCGGCAACGGGCAGAACGAACTCCTCTCCGCCTTGAGCGGCGAGACGCTTGCGGCGAGCTCGGAGGCCGTGATTCTGTCGGGCGAGGCGGTCGGTCAGCTCGGCGTGACCGACCGCCGCGGCCTCGGCCTCTGCGCCGTCCCGGAAGAGCGCCACGGCCACGCCGCCGTGGGCGAGTTCTCGCTCACCGATAACGCCTCGCTCACCGGGCGCGACCGCATGGCGTTCGTCAGCTTCGGCCTGATCGACCCTGGCAAGGCGACCAACTACGCCGCCGAAGTCATCGGCGCCTTCACCGTCAAGGCGACCGGACCGGGTGCTCTCGCAGGGTCGCTGTCGGGCGGCAATTTGCAGAAGTTCATCATGGGGCGCGAAATCCTCCAGCGCCCCGAGGCGCTGGTCGTGTGCCAGCCGACCTGGGGGGTCGACGCCGGCGCTGCCGCGGCCATCCATCAGGCGATCGTCGATCTCGCCACGCGCGGCTCGGCGGTGCTCGTCATTTCACAAGACCTCGACGAGCTGTTGTCTCTGTGCGACACGATCGCCGTCATCAACCTCGGCAGGCTGTCGGCGCCGATGAAAGTCGGGGAGGCTTCCATCGAGGAGATTGGCCTGCTCATGGGCGGTGTGCACGGCGATCCGTCGGCGACCGAGGAGATCACGGAGCAGCTGCATGCGCATCCGGCTTGAGAAGCGCCTGACGCCCAGTCGCTTCATGCTGGTCGCGACTCCGGTCGCCTCGGTGCTGCTGACGATGCTGCTCGGGGCGATCATCTTCGAACTGCTCGGCTTTGACGGGCTGGACGCGATCTACCAGACTTTCATCACCCCGATTGTCGCGCCGTACAAATGGGTGGACGTCCTGACCAAGGCCGCGCCGCTAATCATCATTGCGCTGGGCTTATCTCTCGGCAACCAGGCCAAGATCTGGAACATCGGCGCGGAGGGCCAGTATGTCATCGGGGCGCTAACCGGAGCGGGCGTCGCCTTCGCCCTGCCCGACGCGCCTGCCTTCATCGCGGTTCCCGTCATGATCGCGGCGGGCATTCTCGGCGGCATGGCCTGGGCCGCCGTGCCGGCGCTTCTGAAGACGCGGTTTCACGTCTCGGAAGTGCTGTCCACCCTGATGCTCGTCTATGTCGCGATGCAGGTGCTGAACTACCTGATCGGCGGCCCGTGGAAGGACCCGAACGGGCACAACTTCCCCCAGACGCCGCCGTTCACTCCGGCGCAGACATTGCCCAACGTCATCCCCGGCACAGTCGTCCCTCCGGGCTTCGTCGTCGCTATCGCGCTGACCCTGATCTTCTGGCTCCTCCAAGCGCGGTCGGTGTACGGCTTCTCGGTGCGCACGGTCGGTGCCGCGCCGAGCGCCGCGCGCTACGGCGGCTTCGACGCCTCGCGCACGGTGTGGTCGACCTTGATGATCAGCGGCGGCATGGCCGGCCTCGCCGGCATCCTCGAGGCGATGAGCCAGCTCGGCCAGATCAACCTCGGTTTCCCCTCCGGCTACGGCTTCACCGCCATCATCGTCTCGTTCCTCGGCCGGCTGCATCCGATCGGCGTCTTCCTCGCCGGGCTGATCCTCGCCGTCACCTATGTCGGCGGACAGGTCGCCCAGACGGTGGTTCATGTGCCCGAGGCGACCGCCGGCATCTTCCAGGCGACCATGCTGTTCTTCATCCTGGCAAGCGACATCCTCGTCCGCTATCGGCTGCGAATCGTCCGCGACGCGCCGCGCGCCGCAGGCGCGGGAGCGCCGGCGTGACCCTCGACTTCATCATCGACGCCATCGTCACCGTCATCGGCGTCACGACGCCGATCCTTCTCGCGGCGACCGGGGAGCTCATCGTCGAGAAGAGCGGCGTGCTCAACCTCGGAGTCGAGGGGATGATGCTGGTCGGCGCGGTGACCGGCTTTGCGGTCACCCTGAATTCCGGCGACGCGCTGGGCGACTGGGCGCCCTGGGTTGGCGTCGTAGCCGCCGCGGTCGCCGGCGCGGCGTCCTCCATGCTGTTTGCGTTTCTGGTGCTGACGCTCGCCTCCAATCAGGTCGCCACCGGCCTCGCGCTGGCGATATTCGGCATCGGCCTGTCGTCGCTGGTCGGCGCCGGCTATGTCGGGATGGTGATCCCGCCCTTCAATCAGGTCTTCCCCGACTGGCTGGCGACGGACCCGATCGGACGCGTCGTCTTCGGCTATAGCCCGCTGGTCTATTTCGCGTTGATCATGGTGTTCGCCGTCGGCTGGTTCATGAACCGCACCCGCGCCGGGCTGATCCTGCGCGCCGTCGGCGAGAACGACATCTCCGCCCATTCGATCGGCTACCCGGTGATCGCGATCCGCTACGCCGCCGTCGCTTTCGGCGGCGCGCTCGCCGGAATAGGCGGTTCGTATTTCTCGATGGTCATCACGCCGATGTGGGCCGAACAGATGACGGCGGGGCGCGGCTGGATCGCGCTCGCCCTCGTCGTCTTTTCCGGCTGGCGCGCCGGGCGCCTGCTGGTCGGCGCCTATTTCTTCGGAATCCTGATGACGCTCGAGCTCTACGCCAAGGCGTCCGGCTATTCGTTCCTGCCGTCGCAGTTCTGGGCCGCCATGCCCTACATCATGGCCGTGGCCGTGCTCGCGGTCATGTCGGCCCGCGGCGTAACGGGCAGCGAGGCCCCGGCCTGCCTCGGCAGGCCGTTCATGCCGAACAGTTGATCATCATGTCACGCATAAGAAGGAGAACGACATGAGTCTGGTGACACGACGCAATTTCTTGCAGACCGCCGCCGCCGCGGGGCTCGCCTTGCCGGCGCTGGGACGCGCCGCATACGCCGGCGAGCCGCTAAAGATCGGCTACATCTATCTCGGCCCAATCGGCGACTACGGCTGGACCTGGGCGCACAACAAGGGCCGGCTCGCGCTCGACGCGGCGCTGAAGGGCCAGGTCGTCACGTCCTATGTCGAGAACGTGAAGGAGGACGCCAGCGCGATTCCGATCCTGAAAGACCTCGCGCAGCAAGGCAACAAACTCATTTTCACGACCTCGTACGGCTACATGGACCAGACGATCGAGGTCGCCAAGCAGTTCCCCGAGGTGAAGTTCGAGCACTGCACCGGCTACAAGCATGCCGACAACGTCGGCACCTACAACTCCCGCTTCCATCAGGGCCGCGCCGTCGAAGGGACGATCGCGGGCCTGATGACCAAGTCGAACACGATCGGCTATCTCGGCTCCTACAAGGTGCCCGAGGTCGTGCTCGGCGTGAACGCCTACACGCTCGCCGCGCAGGCGGTGAACCCGAACATCAAGACGAAGCTCGTCATGATCGACTCGTGGTTCGATCCAGCCAAGGAAGCCGCCGCTGTCCAGACGCTGATCAACCTCGGCTGCGACGTCGTCGCCCAGCACACCGACAGCCCGGCGGGCCTGCAGGTCTGCGAACAGCGCAAGGCGTGGTGCTTCGGCCAGGGCGCCGACATGAAAAAGTTCGCGCCCAAGACGCAGCTCACCGCGATCATGGACATCTGGGGCCCCTATTACATCTCCCGCGCTCAGACGATGCTCGACGGAAGCTGGAAGCCGGACGACGCCTGGTGGGGCATGAAGGAAGGCACCGTCGTCATCTCGCCCTACAGCTCCGCCGTGCCGGACAACGTGAAGGCGGCCGCGGACAAGGTGATCGCCGGCTGGAAGGACGGCAGCTACGACGTCTTCACCGGCGAGATCAAGGACCAGGCGGGAACGGTGAAGGTCCCCAAGGGCTCGCGCATGGAGGACAAGGACCTCGCGGTGATCGACTGGTACGTCCAGGGCGTGCAGAGCTGAGCGGCGCGGTTTCGCGCGTCCGTCACGGCGCGGACGTGGCTTGAAAGGACGGGAGAGGGCCACCCCTCTCCCGTTTTGCTGTTCCTGAAGCGCCACCGTTCAGGTCACGCGCTTCCAGAGGCCCCCGGCCCGCTCCAGCGTCGCGCCCTTGCCGCCAGTCTTCCGGCCTTGCAACTCGGTCAGATAGAAGCCCTCGATCTCCGCGAGATTGCTGAGCTCGCGGACCGTCGTCCCGTCCGGGAAGAACGCGTAGACGGTCTCGTCGGTGTGGGCGCTGTATTTTTCGTGATCGGCGTGGAGGATCATCGGCCGCCCGATCCGCTTGTTGATGAAGGTCTGGACGTCCAGGAGCTCCTTCGAGCGGAAGTGTTTGAAGCCGAGCATCTCGTCCTTCACCAGAAGCGTTTCGCCGGGCATGTCGGCGCGAACGATTGCATAGAGATCGTAGTCGCCGTGGACATAGGTCGCGGCCGAAACGAGCGACGAGGACGAGAACAGCACGCAGCCGTATCGCGGGCTCTCGGGGTCGAGTTGCACGCCGTAGACCTTTCCGCCCGGGAAGTAGGTCAGGGCCCGGCGGCCGTCCTGCCAGAAGCTGCGGCAGACAAGCGGCTCGAACTCGGTCCACTCGCGGAGCGCCTTCTGGAACTTGTCCCCGTCGAAGGCCAGCGGCCCGACGATGTTCGGATCGGCGACGAGGCCGGCAATTTCGCGCATCCTGCCCTGCACGACGACAGACTTGTCGGCCGTCTTGGCCTTGCAGTCGAACCGCTTGGCCGAAAAGCCCGCCATGCCGATATAGGAAAGCGACGCCGCATTGGTCGCCCGCACGAGAATATAGACCCGGAAATGCTTGGCCGCCGCGCCGAAGATATGCATGTCCGAGCTTCGGATTCCGGAGAAGTACATCGCGCCCTGCCAGCTGTCGGGTCGGGCCCTTCCACAAGGATTGAGCGGAATGTGATCCGGATCGGGAACGGGTGCAAGGCGGAAGGCCAGAGCAAGAGATGGCCTTCGCCTCGAGTGGGCATAACGCCGGGGCGGCGAGCCCCTCACATGATCTCGACGATGTCCGCCCTGTCTCGCAGCCGGGCCTTGGCCGCGTCGACGACGTGGCGATGGTGGGTGAACAGGATCGTCTGCACGCGGTTGCCGATTGCGGCCAGCGCTTCGAGCCCGGCCCCGGTTCGCTCGTCGTCGAAACTCGCGAAGATGTCGTCGCCGACGAACGGCGGCGCCTCGGAGCGCGCGGCGTAGTTCTCGATCACGGCGAGGCGCAGAGCGAAATAGAGCTGGTCGCGCGTGCCTTCGCTCAGGGCCTTGACCCGCACGCTTTCGCCGTTTCGGCGCATCCCGACGAGCTGCAGTTCGTCGTCGTCGCCGAAAGCCTGATCGAGTCCGGCGAAAGCGCCGCCGGTCAAGAGCGCGAAGATCGCGCCCGCGCGCGTCATCAGCGGATCACGGCGCGCTGCGCGATGGCGATCCAGCGCGGCGCCGAGAAGGGCGGACGAAGCCTTCAGCACCGCCCATCGCCGCGCCGTCTCCACGAGCTCCGCTTCGGCGTTGCGGCGCTGCTGCCAGGCCTCTTCGGCGCCGATTCCTCCCTCAAGCTCCTCGCGCTGCTGCAGAAGCAGGGCGCGTTGCGCGCGCTGGTCATTGTCGAGCCGTTCGCGCTCATCGTTCTCGCGTTCGAGCTCGCCGATGCGCGCAGCGGCTGCGTCCGGGTCGAACCCCTGCATCTCCTCCACGAGCCGCGTCTCATCCACGCCGTCCGCGAGATCGGAGAGATGGCGCCGGTTCTGGCGCAGGGCCTCCGCCAGGTCCGCGCGCTCACGCTCTCGCGCGATCAGGACGGTGGGATCGCTGTCCGGAGGAAGCAACGCGGTCGCTTGCGCGAGCACGGCGTCGGCGCGCGTCCGCCGGTCGCAGGCTTCGCCGAGCGCCCGCCGCGCGGACTCGATGGACCGCGCCGCCTCGATCCGCTGCGCCTCGGCCTTGCGGGCCGACGAAAGGCGCTCGTTCAGACGGCGCGCCATCGCGTCCGCCGGCAGGTCCGCGGCCTCGGGCGCGCAGCGCGCGGCGAGCGCGCCTGCCTTGGCCTCGAAGGCCTCCATGTTCCGTTTCATCCCCGCGACGCGGCGCGCGCGGTCGCGCTGGTTTTCCCCGTCCCGCATCGCCTTGTCCCACACGTCGAGGGCGGCTTCGACCGCCTCGATCGAGGCGCCGGCGGCGACGCCCGTCTCGACCAGAGCGGCGTCGGCGCGCGCCCGCCAAAAAGCCGTGCGCGTCGCGGCCTCGGCCTCGTCCCGCGTCGCCTCTGCGAGGCTCCGGCAAGCCTCGGCGTAGCGAGCCTCCATGTCGCGCGAAGCGTGGTAGGCTTTGGCGACCTCCTCCAGCCGCCGCTCGATCCGGTCCGCCAGCCGCGCGATATCGAGGCCCTCGATCGGATTGAGGCCGATGTCCCTGGCGAGCGTCAGCAGCATCGGAGCGGTCGCCTCGAGCTCTCGCGTCTCGGCGTCGAGCGCGATCTTACGCGCAAGCAGCCGGTCGCGGGCGCCGAGCGCCTCCGTGACGCGGGCGATCCAGTCCCGCATCGTCGCGGGGGGCCTCGGGCGCGCGCAGACGCCCCGCCACAGCTCGGCCCAGGCGCGCTCGATTTCGCCCCGCTTCGCCTCCTCCTGCGCCTCGCCGCCTTGAGCGAGCGCATAGGCGCGCGTCTGCTCGTCGAGGCGCTGGGTCTCGAGCGCATGCTTGGCGAGGCGTCCGGCGTCGGAGAGCGCCTCGTCGGCCAACCGGTCGGCCTCCGCGGTCAGCCGCTCGAAGCCCTGGGCCTGATCGGACAGCATTTCCGCTGTCGCGCCCGTCTCGCCGAGCAGCGCGGCGCGAAGCGGACGCCAGGCCTCGTCGCGCTCGTCTCGCGCCTCCTCGATCCGGATCGCGGTTGCGAGCGGGCGCCCGGCGGCCAACGCCGCCAGACGCGCGGTCGTCTCCGCCATGTCCTTCTCGACTGCCTCCCGCTTCTGCGCGGCGGCGCGGGCGTTCTCCGCAGCCGCCTCGAAAGCCCGCTCGAATCGGGCGATGTCCTCTTCCCGCGGCAGCGGCCGGCCCGTGAGCGCTTCGAGGTTTTCAACCGGCGGATCGAGTCGCGCGATCGTCTCGGCCTGCCTTCGCGCCTCGTCGGCAAGGTCGACGCCGTCCTTGTGGACCTCGCGTGCGCGTTCAGCGACCTTGCCGAGCGCCGAGAAGGCTTCCCTCGGGGAGGAGGGATCCACGGCAACTGGCCGCGCTTCCCGCTCCCGCCGCAGCGTCTCGACCGCCTTTCGCTCCCGGACGAGACGTTGCGTCTGGGCCTCGGCGTCCGACTGAATCTTTCGGCCCTCAACGATGAGCGCGCGCAGCGCAGCGAGCGCGGCGGCAGTCGGACGGCGCGCCTCCAGGGCGTTTGCATCGGGAAGGCCGAGCGCGCGGGCGTGGCCCTCCAGCGCGGCCGCGAACTGATCGGCTTCGAACTGGACTCGCGGCAGGTCCCGCTTCTCGGCGGCGTACGCGCCGCTCTCCTTGAACAGGTCCTCGATCGCCGACGCCTCCGCGAGCGAAGCCGGGTCGCGCAAAAGTCTGGCGGCGTCTTCGACGCGGCGCCGCTCCTCTCCTTCCGCCCGCTCCACCGCTTCGGCGGCGGCGCGCTGCTCCTGGAGCGCCGCTGCCACAGTGTCCGCCTGCCCGGGGGCGAAGGGCGGAAGGTCGGCGAAGCCCGCGAGCCGCCGCTCGGCCTCGGCGATCTCTTTCACTACCGGGGCCGTCCGCTTGAGCCGCGCCACCCGCGCCCGCTCGACCTCGCTCGAGCGGCGCTCCGCGCGAAGCGTTGCGAGTTTTGCGTCGAGCGCGTCGATGTCGGCGTTGAGACGACGCCAGCCGTCGACCCTGAGCTCCTTCGTCTCGATCGCCTTGCGCGCCGCCGAATGTCTTTCGAGAGCCTGGTAGAAGCGCCGGTGGGCCGCCTTCCGGTCGCCGAAGATTCCGTCCGCCTCCGCTTCGAGGGCGGTGCGCAACTCGAGCAGATTGCGCAAGCCCGACGCCGCTTCGAGCAGCGTGGCGCCAACATCGCCATCCGCCTTGAGCATCGCCTCTCCGCCCTCCCGCAACGCGGCGGGGTCGAGGCCGAAAGAGCGGCGAAACGCGTCCTCGCCGACGCCGCCGAGCATGGGTTCGAGCGCGTCATCGGGCAGCATGGCGCCGTCCTCGCCTTGCAGCGTGTTCTTCCGCCCCTTGCGCCGCCGAACGGCAAGCACGCTGCCGTCCGATGCGCAGATTTCGGCGCCGATCCGCAACTCCTGGCCGGGATAGCGAAACGCGTAGGACGTGCGGTCCGGAACGCCGTAGAGCAAAGCGCCGACCGCGGCCAGCGCCGTCGACTTTCCCGCCTCGTTCGGCCCATAAACGACATGCAGTTTTGCGTCCGAGCGGAACCGCAGGCGGAGGTTGTCGAAAGCGCCGAATTTCTCGAGCTCGAGCGTCCGGAGCTTCATCGCAGTCAGCCTATCTCGGCGCGGGAGAGCGTCAGCGCGCGCGCCTCCGCGAGCACGGACTCGAGGTCGAGCGTCGCGGCGGGATCATCGACCATCCCGCCCGGCAGTCTCGCGCGGACCGTCCCGATGAGCGCCTCGAGCGCCGCGCGCAGGGCGGGATCGTCTGCGCTCTCGCTGAGCGCGGCCGAAAGGTCGAGCCCAGCGAGCGCCGCCTCGTTGATCCGGCGCGAGGGCGCGGTGGTGCCGACACGAAGCCTTTCGAGCCACACGTCATCGCCGCAGCGCTGCGCCGCCGCCTCGGTCTTGTCGCGCAGGTCCGGGTCGGCGAGGAGGCGCGCATGCAGCGGCGCGGCGCCGGCGAAAGACACGCGCACCGCGAGCATGCGCCCTTCAGCGGCGTCAGCGTGCAGGCGCACCGCCGCTTCGACGGCGCGCATCAGAGACGCCTCCTCGTCGTGCGCCTCCGCGTCGACGACCACTTCGGCCCAACGGGCGCGGTCCGTCGAAACGCGTCTGATCGCCTCGACCCGGCCGTCGGAGACGTCGACGAAGACCGCGCCTTTTTCCCCACATTCGCGTACGCTGCGTCCCTGAAGGTTGCCGGGGTAGACGATCCACGGATCGCGCGAGACGATCTCGAAGGCGTGCACATGGCCGAGCGCCCAGTAATCGTAACCTCGCGCAGCCAGTTCGGCGGCCGTGCAGGGCGCGTAGTTTTCGTGGC
>NZ_JBKQOT010000549.1:0-5632 GCF_052145395.1 Roseiarcus sp. | reverse complement strand
AACCTCAAACGCCGCCTCGAACGCCTCGGCTACACCGTCACCCTCGAACCAAAGGCCGCGCCCGCATGACCCCGCATCCACGCTGAAGCTATTTTCGTAGCAGCAGTTACGGCGGCCCGGAAAATCCGCGGCATCCCCTTGAAAAGGCTCGAAACGGACTCGCATACGGCGCCCGCGAGCGTCGTTCGAGCGGTCCGCGGGGCCTCAGTCGATGAAGCCGGCCGTCATCACCCGCGTGGCGACGCGCTTGGCGCGCCGGCCAGCCCCAAGCGGAAACTGGTGCAAAATTTCGAATTGCCCGTCGCTCTCGCGTTCGCCAAACAGAGCCAGCGTCTCGACGCTGAGGAGCGGCGCGGCGACTCGCATCTGGTAATCCCAGCGCAGCGCCTTCTCCACAAGCTTCGGATCGGCCAGCGCGTTGGTCAACGTGAAGTGCGGACGAAATTCGTTGAGGACGTAGGGGTAGCCCCACATATCGAGATAGTAGCGCTGGAGCGGCGTAAGCCGGGCAAGTTCGCGCCTGCGGCGTTCGGCGTCGGTCAACGGGGCGCGCAGCGCGTCGAGCTTCCGCACCGCCTTTTCCTCGAACGCATGCAGCTCCCGGGCCGACCGGGACGGCTTCAACGCGACGAACGCCCGCCCGTCCGCCGTCGCAATCCTGCCGATTTGCAGTTCGCCCGCCTCGAAGGGATGGCTCCCCCGGGCGAACGCAGCGACGCCGTCAAAGAGGTCGGCGGCGTCGAGATCCGCCCTCAGACGGAAGGGCGCAACGAGAGTCGCGTGGAAGCCATAGCGCCGCGGCTCGTCGGTGAGCTTACGCCACGACTCCGCGTCGTGACCTTCGGGCGCGAAACCCTCGACGTCGCGGCCGGTCGACGCGTCGCGGCCGACAACCTCGCATCCGAATCGCCATAAGTCGCTTGTGAGTGGCGGCGTGACATAAAGGGCGTAGCGCGAATGAAACATGCTGGACCTCGAACCCGCCCTCGCCGCCATGTTGCCATGCAATAAGGCTGCGTGCAATTGTCCCGCGTGACAAACAGAAGTTCACACGGCGCGTACGACGTACGCCTACCGAGGCAGCCGGACAGCGGCAAGGGCCGCGATGGCGTCGCGCCACAGGCGCGCCGTGAGTTCGCCGGCGTCCTCCTCTTTCGCCAGGGCCGCGGCCTGCCCGGCCCACAGCGGCGAAAAATCGCCCGATCCTTTGGATTCATGATGCGCGCGCAGCGGGGCCACGGCGCCGGTCGCGAGCGGAAACGCCGGCGCGCGGGGGCTCATTGGTCCGTGCTCGCGCATGAACCGGTTCAGGAGACCCCGCGCCGGCCGGCCGGTGAAGAGATTGGTGAGCCGCGTCGCGTCCTCCCGGGCGGCGGCGAGCGCGCGCCGGTGCGCCGCGGAGGTCGTCGCCTGCGGCGTCCTCAAATATGCGGTGCCGATCTGGACCGCGCGGGCGCCAAGGGCGAAGGCCGCTGCGATTCCCCTGCCGTCGGCGATCCCGCCCGCCGCGATGACCGGCGCCCGGACCGCGTCCACCACCTGCGGCAGCAGGGCGAACAGGCCAGGCTGAGCGTCGACGTCGTCGGTCAGGAACATGCCGCGATGGCCGCCCGCCTCAGCGCCCTGCGCGATGACGGCGTCGACGCCGCGCGCGTCGAGCCAGCGCGCCTCGGTCACGCTGGTCGCCGACGAGTAGATCCTGGCCCGGGTGCGGCGGACCCGCTCGAGCAGGGCTTCCTCCGGAAGGCCGAAGTGGAAACTGACCACCTCGGGCTTGGCCTCCTCGACGACCTCGGCCATCGCGGCGTCGAACGGCGCGCGGCCCGGCCCGCCGCCCAGGGCCGGCGGCGCGAGTCCCGCCTCGGCGTAATCCGCCGCGAGCTCTGCATGCCAGGCCGCCTCGCGCTCGGGGTCCGGCGACGGCGGGACATGGCAGAAGAAGTTGACGTTGAATGGGGCGCGGGTGCGGGCGCGGACCGCCCCGACCTGCTCGCGCAACAAGGCCGGCGTCAGCATCGCCGCCGGCAGCGAGCCGAGGCCGCCCGCCTCCGCGACGGCGACGCAAAGCTCCACGCCCTGCGAACCGGCCATGGGCGCCTGGATGATCGGAAGACGCGAGGGCAGGAATTCCGTCGTCACGCTGGGCCTCGCCTTCGCCGGCTGAGTGGGCGCGAAGCGTCTCCGCCGCCCTGTTCCCGTCGACCCGGCTCGGCGCGCCGGGACGCCCAGTTGATCGCTTCCTCCGCGAGCGCGGCGAAGGCCTCGTCCAGATCGGCTCGCGACATCGCGGGATAAGCCTTTACCGCCTGCTGCGCGGCAGCGGCGAGCAGGACCGCGACCAGCATGCCCGAGACATTCAGCCGATTGGACCCGTCAGACTCCGCTTCGGCCTCGACCGCCAGCATGAGGTCGCGGATCGCGTCGTCAATTTCAACGATCCGCTCACGCTCCGGCGATTCGATGGCGAGGACGTCGACCAGCTTCAGCATGGGCATCGGCGAACCAGCGAGAAGGCGAGGCCTCGCTCATACCGAACGCCAGCCCGGGTGTAAACGCGGGATCTCTCGGCCGCGCTCGCGGCCGTTCGGCCCCCGCTTACAAAACAGTAACCGGCTCGCCTTACAACAACCCATCGTCCGAATGAGTTGGACGTTTCATAGCGTAAGGGCGGCGGCGCTCGCAGCCGTCCGCAGCCGCCATGACGGCGCCGGCGCGCAATCTTCGAAGGCAGCCATGCGCCATCCGACAGGCCAAGCGACCCACGCGCGCGGCGCGTTATGCGCCTCCCTCACGCGTCTTCGTCAGCGGGCGCGCGCCCAATGAACGCGCTCCTCCTGCTCCGCTCGCACATGAATACGCTCTATGCGCTCGGGACCGTGTTCCTCGTGGCTCTGGCGCTGTCCGCGCTCCAGATCAGCATTCCGAACGTGATCCCGGGATTCGAGCTTCTGTTGTTTGGCTGGCTCGGCGTCGCACTCGGTCGTCTGACGCTGGGCGCCGACGGCTGCACGAACGGCGAAACGGCGGACAGGTCGGACCGGATCGACGCCATTCTGAAGTCTGTCGCAAAGCTCCTTCAGACCCAGGCGAGCGACCACGAGGCCTACTCCGAACGGCTGAACGGAGCCAACTCCCGCCTGTCACAGCAAATGGACGCGAGCCCCGTCCGGGACATCGTGCTGGCGCTGATCGAAGACAATCGCCACATGCGGAACAAGCTCGACCACGTCCGCAATCAGCTCGAGGAGTCGCGGCTCCAGGCGCTGCAGCTCAGGAACAATCTCGAGCGCGCCGAGGAAGCGGGCATGCGCGACTCGGTGACGCAGATTGGCAACCGGCGCTTCTTCGACACGAGTTTCGCCGAGGAGCTCGCACGCTCGCGCCGGACGGGAGACCCCTTTTGCCTGGCGTTGGCCGACCTCGACCGTTTCAAGCTGGTCAATGACCGTTTCGGGCACCTCGTCGGCGATCGGCTTTTGCGGCTTTTCGCCGAAATCCTGGCGCAGAACGTGCGCGGACAGGATCGCGTGGCGCGCTTCGGCGGCGAGGAGTTCGCGTTGATGCTGCCAGGCGCGAGCCTCAAGGATGCGGCCGCGGCGGCGGAGCGGATTCGCCAAGTTCTCGAGGCCAAGCAGTGGACGCTCGGGCCGACTGGCGAGCCCGTCGGCACGATCACTGCGTCTTTCGGTGTGGCGCAACTGCGTCCCAACGAGACGGGGGACGAGCTCATCCAGCGGGCCGACGAGCGCCTGTACGACGCGAAGGCAAAAGGGCGAAACTGCGTTGTCGCCGATACGGCGGGCCCAACACCGCCAACGACGCGCGCGCCTCGTCCCAGGCGGGTCGCAAACAACTAAGGCCTCGCTGTGACTGCGATGGATCGGCCCGGCGACGCGTTTCGACGCGAACTCGAAATCGCCAGCCGGCGCCCGCAATCGAACCCTGACAACCAATGCGTCGCAGTCCCGTCGCCCGGTCTTGTCTTCCGTCTCGATTTCGGTCCGGCGCGCGGCGGCGGCGGCGAAGCCCGATGGGGCCTTGCCATGGAGTGGGCTGACGAGCCGCAGCCCAAGGCCTCCCTTGCGCGAACGCCCACGCTCGATTCCGCGCCCCCGGCCGACGTCGAGGAAGCCGTCGCGCGCGAGCTCGGACTCGGCGTGTGCCTTACCGCGGATGCTCTCGCGGAGCGATGGCGCGCCTTTGTCTGGCGCAATCATCCCGAGCGCCAGCCGGTTCATGCGCGCGAACGCGCAAACGCGCGCGTCGCCATCGCCAACGCCCTTTATGACAGCGCGCGCCGCGCGCTGCGCCACGATTGAGCGAGACCGCAGCCGTCAGTCGAAGATCAGCTTGCGCGAGAAGAGCGCGGCCCCATTGGCTGAACTCGAGAGCGTCAGCAGCGTCGTCCCCCTGTCATCGAGCACGGCCCAACCTCCGTTGCGGCGGACGATCGCGCCAATCCGTCCGAGACCGGCGACGTCCTCTCCCGGTGTGGCCGAAACGATTTTCCCCTCGATCCTGAGCCATACCCGATCGCTTCGTGCGGCGACGATCCCGGGCCGCGCCGGCAGCGGTCTCCGCGTCAGGTCTGCGACCGATCCGGTTTCGGCCATGTCGACAGCGCCGGCGGCTTGCGGAGGGGTTCCAGGCGGCGGTTCTCCGACGATCAGTCCGCGCGGTTGCGCGAAGATCGCCAGATGCTCCATGCCGAGAACGCGGACCTGGCCGCCGCCATAGGCGAGCATATAACCGGCGAATGCGATCGAAACCCCGGCGAGGGCCGTTCCGACGGCGCGCAGCGCGATGTCCGCTCCAGCTGGGATCATAGACGCCTCACGGCTCGGCGAACCTTCCGTCGCTGCGCAGCGCGGCGGCGAGATCGATGAACGGAGCCTCGCACGGAGGGGCGTCGGGGGCCTGCATCATGGCCTCGTAGATTCTCGGCGCCGACTTGATCGCCTTGTCGAGGAGCGGATCGGCGCCGGGCGTATAGCCGCCCATGAGGCGCAGCTCGCGCGTCTCTTCGTAACGCGCGACGAGCGCACGGAGGTTGGTCACCAGCTTGCGCTGCTCGGGCGTCCAAATCGGGTGGGCGAGGCGCGACACGGACGTCAGGATATTCACCGCCGGATAGCGGCCCTCGTCCGCGATGGCCCGATCGAGCACGAAGTGGCCGTCGAGCGTGCCGCGCACCGCGTCGGCGACTGGATCGTTGTGATCGTCGCCGTCGACCAGAACCGAGAAGATTCCGGTGATGGAGCCCGCGCCTTCCAGCCCCGGACCGGCGCGTTCGAGCAGCCGCGGCAGGTCGCTGAATACGCTCGGAGCGTAACCGCGCGCCACCGCCGGCTCGCCCGCGGCGAGCGCGACGTCGCGCGCCGCATGGGCGAAGCGCGTCACCGAGTCGAGGATGAGCAGCACCTGTTCACCCTGGTCACGGAAATATTCGGCGACCGCCATCGCCGTCTTGGGCGCGAGCCGCCGCATCATCGGGCTCTCGTCGCCGGTCGACACCACCGCCACCGCCGAGTATCGGTTGACGCCGAGCGTGTCGTCAAGAAATTCGCGCACCTCCCGGCCGCGCTCGCCGACCAGCGCGATGACCACGGTGTCGATCGGCGCCGCTCGAGCC
>NZ_JBKQOT010000548.1:0-2502 GCF_052145395.1 Roseiarcus sp. | reverse complement strand
GTGCGGCGTCCGATCGAGTCCTGTCGCATCCGTGGCGCCATCGTCAGTCTGTTCTCTGCGCCGCCGGATCGGAATTCCTCGAGAGCCCCCCGTCTATGGCGCGTCGGGGTCCTCGCGCGGGAACCATCGCCGACCATGGGATTCCGGTCAAACAGAACCATCAGGATGAGAAAAGAGCGCGCTTTCGCCGAGACGAACGGGCAGCGCGCGGGGGCGACACTCGACGCGAAAACGCTTTACGAGCATCGGTTCGCCGTCGAGATTAATGTTGACGTCCTCCGCCGTCTCGACCTCGATCCAGGAACTTCGGGCGGTCGCCATTTCGGCGCGCAGGGCGGCCGCGCCTTCGCGCATAAGCCGGGAAAAAGCGTCGAGACGGGCCGCCCGGGCGAGGTCGGGCAGGATCGTCAGGTCCAGGAGGCCGTCGTCGATCAGCGCGTTCGGGCAGAGCGGCACGCCGCCGCCGGCCTGCCGGCCATTGCCGATCGCGAGCGCGATAAACGTGCCCTCCCAGGAAAAGCCCTCGGCGCGAAAGACCCCGCGGGTGGCCGAAAGCTCGGCGAAGCGCGAGATGCCGGTGATCGCGTAGGCCAGCCCGCCGAGGCGCCGCTTGAGCTCGGGGTCTGTCTCGACGGTGACGCGCGAGCCGAAGCCGCCCGAGACGAGATTGACGAACGGCCTGCCGTCGACGAGACCGAGATCGATCGTGCGCGGCGGCGCGCTCGCCGCGATCCGCAGCGCTGCGGTCAGGTCGTCGACCGGCACGCCGGCCGCATGCGCGAAGTCGTTGGCGGTGCCTAAGGGAAGAACGCCGAGCGCGCTACCTGAAGGCAACCCGGCCGCGTAGGCCGCCGCGAACACCTCGTTGATCGTCCCGTCGCCGCCGCCCGCGACGATGCAGTCAAGGCCCTCGTTCCGCGCCTCGGCGACGGCTTCGGCCGTCAATCGCGCCGCATCCCCGGCTCCCATGTGACGCGGACCTCGATAAGATGGCTGTCCCGCCGGAGCGCCTGGACCGCCTTTCGGACGCGGGCGTCGCCGGCCGCCTTGCCGTGCAGAATGATCCGGACGGTCGCCATGGACTGGACCTCCCTTTGAAGCGCCCGCCCGCGTTTGACATGGAATTCTCGGCCTGTTCAAGGTGGACGCCGGTATTCCACCGGCGTCTTTGCCTCAAAACGCAGCGCCGGTGACATTCTCGCAATCACGCCCGGGAGCGGCGGCCTGAGCGCGACGAGAACGGCTGTTCGTCCAGATCGCGGCCAGGGAGCGACTTCGATCTGCGGCAACGCGTAACCGCCGTTCGGAGCAGGATCAAGATGGGTTCGTTGCCAAGGACGGAGACCCGTTCGTCAACGCCGGGGGTTTTCTTTCGAACACCAATCACGAGGAGGACCAGCCGATCCACCTCAGACTCAAGGATTCGGCCGTCCCGACGGCGCACACGTAAAGCGGACGTTACAGACCGCGGCCGCGGACGTCACAGTTGGGGGGGCCGAAATTCGCGACGAATGCGAAGCGCCACTTTCGCCCGGGCAAAGGCTTTGTCGGCACCCAGCGTAATCGCCTGCGACCGGTCTTTTTGCCTGATATCGCAGGCGTCTGCGCGAAGCGCAGATTTTTGATTACGGCACCATCGCGACTGTCAGCTTCGGGTGTGCGCCGTGAAAAGGCGGCGCTTTCCATTGGCGCGGACTGCGCCTTATCGAAGGAAGCCCGCCGATTTTACGCCAAAGCGCCCCGTCCAAGGCAGGCCCGGAGCCTTTTCATACTTCAGGGTAATTCAATGAAATCTGCCGGGCCGGCCGATGAAGACGCTTCTGCTTCGGCCTCGAGACTTGCGGCCGGCTTCCCGTCATTCGAGATCAACACCGCGACCCATCGGGTCGTTTCGAATTGCGCAAAAGCAATCATCAGCGTGAGGGTTAGTGGATAAGCCAGGATCGCGCCAGGGATCCCCCAGAGCAGGCTCCAGATGCTGAACGCCAGCATGCCAATGGCAGGATCGATGTTTTGTCTGGAGGCCTGCATTTTGGGTATCACGAAGTTGCCGACGACGATGTTGATAGATTGGATCGCCAAGAATATCGTCGCTGCTTGCCAAAACGTCGGAAACTGCACCAATGCAAAGAGGGCCGGGGCGACGCTGCTGACCAAGCCTCCAACGACCGGAATGTACGAGATCAGGAAGATGACAATTGCCCAAAATAACGCGTTCTCCAGTCCAATCGTGAGCATCACAACACCTGCGCCGCCGGCGATCAGCGCAGCGCTCATAGTCTGGGCTAAAACACAGTCTCGAACGCCGCGGTCGACCTGTTTCAGAACCGCATTGAATCTCTTCTCCCTACTCGAAGATGCTACGACGATCGCAATTTTTGAATTGATGGTTGCCCGGGAGGCAAGGAGGAAGGCCACAAACAGGATGACCAAGCCAACGCTCGACAGCGCCCCGGTCATGCTCGCCAATGTTCTCTGAACGAGGCCTGAAAGGTCGGCGCC
>NZ_JBKQOT010000547.1:0-3117 GCF_052145395.1 Roseiarcus sp. | reverse complement strand
GAAGGAGATCGCGCAGATCGGCGCGGCGATCGGACGCGAATTCGCCTATGCCCTGCTGGGCGCCGTCGTCGGTCGCGACGAGCCGACGCTGCGGTCCGCGCTCGCGCAACTGGAGGACTCGGAACTGGTCTTCCGCCTCGGCGCGCCGCCCGACGTGCGCTATGCGTTCAAACATGCCCTGGTGCAGGACACCGCCTACGAAAGCCTGCTCAAGAGCCGGCGGCAGATCCTGCATCGGAAGATCGGCGATACGCTGCGCGAGCAATTCCCCGACATCGTCGAGGCCGAGCCTGAACTGATCGCCCACCACTTCACGCAAGCGGGCCTCACCGCGCCCGCGATCGAATATTGGGGCAAGGCCGGCGATCTCGCGCTTCGACGCTCGGCCTTCAAGGAGGCGATCGCGCATCTCGGCAAAGCGATCGAGATGACGGAGGCGCTTGCGGGCGCGGGGGACGCGGACGCAACAGGCGCGAAGCTGAAGCTGCAGGTCGCCTATGGCAACGCGATGATCGCCGCGCATGGCCATGGCGCGCCCGAAACCCTCGCCGCTTTTAGGCGCGCGCACGAACTCGGCGCAGACGCGGCGGACGGCGACTCGCGCTTCTCGTCCAATTACGGGCTCTGGGCGGGAAGCTACGTGCATGGCGACCTGCCGGGAATGCTTGGGCCCGCACAGGCTTTTCTGCACGACGTCGAGTTGCGGCCTGGTTCGCCGGAGGCGGGCGTGGCGCATCGCGCCTATGGCGTAACGCAATGGTTTACCGGGAACTATAGCGAGGCGCGCGCGCACCTCGAACAGGCGGTTGCGATTTTCGATCCGGATCGGGATCGCGATCTCGCCTTCCGCTTCGGCCAGGACGTCGGCGTCTCCGCGACGGTCTATCTCGCGATCGCGCTTTGGCCGCTCGGCCAGGTCGATCGCGCCCGCGAGATCGCCGACGCGACGGCGGCGCGAATCGCGAAATTGAGCCATCTCGCGACCTCGACATATGGCCTGATGCACTGCGCCATGTTCGAGATCATCGGCCGGAAGGTCGATCGCGCGGCCCCTCTCGCCAGGGCGCTGTCCAGCGTCGCGCACGAGCATGGCATCGCCCTGTGGGTTGCTTTCGGCGCCTTCCTGGAAGCCTGGGTGGAATTGCGCTCCAGCGTCCCTGATATCGGTCTGACGAATCTCCGGCGGGCCGCCGCACTGCTTCAACGGGATAATGTCGGGGCGTTTCAGCCGCTGGTCCGGACGGCTCTGGCTGAAGCTGAAGCGAGAAATGACGAGACGGCGGCCGCGCTCGCCACGCTCGATCATGCGCTCGAGGACTTCGAAAGCAGCGGACAGCGCTGGTTCGACGCGGAACTCCACCGCATGCGCGGCGAAATCCTTCTCGAGCAAAATCCCGCAGACCCAGGCCTCGCCGAAGAGGCGTTCCTCGCCGCGATCGCCGTCGCGCGACATCAGAAGGCCCGCAGCTTCGAACTACGCGCGACGCTTGCGCTCGCGAAACACTACCAGTTCGCCGACCGCCCCGCCGAAGCCCAGGCCGTCCTCGCGCCCGCGCTGGAAGGCTTCTCGCCCACGCCCGAAATGCCCGAGATTGCCGAGGCGCTCGCTCTGCTGGCCGCGTTGGAAGCCGGCGCGCATTTATGAGGTCAGCGCAGCCGCTGCGTTCATCGCAACTCTCCCTTCTTCCAGCCGCGGTCCTTCTCCCGCTCTTGAATCTCTCTTTCTCGCTCTCGCTTCGCCGATAAATGGTCGCGGCAGGCGTAGACGAAAACGTCTTGGCCGCTGTCGTCTTTTCGGATGCTGCCGTCCTCTCGGTAACGGTCACGGAAGATCATCGGCGGCGGCGAGCTCCAGCGCCCGTCCGGGTCGGCGCTGCAGACGTGACAGCGAATGATCATGCGATGGCTCTCCTTGCGGGGTCGGCTTGGGTTGACGCCTGCAGAACAGGCTCGAGGATGTGCTCCGCCAAGAATCTGACCGCAGGGGCCGCGACGCCGTCGCCCGTGATGGCCAGCGCTTCATGGTGTTGGCGGGCAGCACAAAGTCGTCGGGCAGGCCCATCAACCGCGCCGCCTCTCGCGGTGATAGAAGCCGCGAGCGGACTAAGTCGCCTTCAACGATCACGATGGTCTGGCGGGTGGATCCTCCTGTCGGAACCCTAAGGCACCCGGCGACTTCGTCGAAGCGAACCTCTGCCCGCTGGACCTTTTCGCCTGCTTCAACGCGGATGCGCTTGTAGAGGCCACCGACCATCCGCCTGCTGGCGCGCTTCGCGGCCTCGATCTTGGCGAGATGAAGCGGCGCCATCATTCCGAGCAACCGCTCGGTCTCGGCTTGCGTATGCCAGGTGCGGCCCTCGAGATGCTCGACGCCCTCGTCCGTCATAAGTACGAAGCCGTTACGGTCCTCGCGCAGAATGCGGCCGCGCATGATCGCCCGTCGCCAGCCCCACGTTTAGACGAAGCTTCCGCGGGCGTTTGAGCTGCGGCCGACGGCGCTGGCGCGACAAAGCGCGGCATCTCAATCTCGACGTCCTTCGGCACGACCCGGTCGACCGTCACGTCGCGCTGGACGATGTTTGGCACCGTCACGTCGCGCAGCGCGATCCTCGGCACCTCGACTTCGCGCATGGTGAACCGGGGCATCGCGACCCAAGCGCAAGCGATGACCAGCGCTGCTGTCGCGCAGCACCTAAACCAGCGAGTCGCAAATAAGGTGCATTTTTGTGGCACCTAATTTGCAACACTCTGGACAGCCTGATCGTTGATCATGAGCCCAGTGAGAGGCGGGCGGCCGCGTCCGGCAGGGATCGGATACGTTCCCTGCTCGGGATCGGGCCTCACTACTAGCTCTGTCGTCAACGGCGCCGCTGTTTATCCGGCTTGCCGCGTGCTCAAGTTTCGGTGTCACTTTGTTGCACATAAGGTGCTGCAAGGCTTTGTTGCGGGTTTAGGTGCAGTGTTGCGAATAAGGTGCGCGGATAAGCTATTGATAAAGCAAGAATCGGTGTTGCAGCTTTAGATGCTGCGCGACACGCACCGGACGAGGAAATTGCTCTCCCGGTCGACCGAGCCGAAACGCGCCTGCTTGATCTTTAGGAGACGATTGGCGAGGCC
>NZ_JBKQOT010000546.1:0-3190 GCF_052145395.1 Roseiarcus sp. | reverse complement strand
GAGGCGGGGCAGGGCGGCTAGAGATCGCCTCGCTCAAGCCGAATGGACGGAACTTGAAACCGGTGAGTACAGGGTTGGATTTGCCCGGAAGATGTCTGAGGCGAGCATGACTATCGTTTCAGCGGGGTTGGATCGCGAAGATGCTGAAAGGGCTAACTACTGCCCCTTGTGGTCAAATCAGCGCATGTTCACCCGCACCGAACGCCCCTTCACCGGACCCTAGTACGCGAAAGCCCAACCGTAATCCTGGGCCAGATGGCGACAACTGCGCTCGGCCAGCGCCGATATTGTCAAGAGGGGGTTCACCCCAAGCGCGGTGGGCACCACCGATCCGTCCATGACGTAAAGCCCTTCGTGGACACCGCCGTCAGGAGCGCCGCTGAAGACCTGTCCCTTGTGATTGACGACACCGCTATCGGCGTTGTCCGCCATCACGCATCCCCCAAGCGGGTGCGACGTGACCAGATTGTGGTTGGTGAGATCATTCCAGATCGGGTTCTGAATGTACTCGCCTCCAAGCGTTTGAGTGACTCGCTGCATCAGTTCGCTGGCCCGTTCAAATTGGGCCTGCTTTCCAAGGCCGGGCCAATCAATCCTCAGCCGATCGTCGCTGAGAATCATACGGCCCATGCTGTCGTCGTTCGCAAGGAGTATTAAGCTGAGGGTATTTTTGTCGGCCCCTGTATAAGCGCCCAACAATTTGCTTTCGATCTCAAGGAATTCTTTTCTCACACTATCCCGCAGGTCGTCGCTGATCTGGCTCCGCTGGAGCCTCGCCTCGATCGCCAACAGAGGAGCGAGGAGAGCTGACAGCGCTCCAGGTATGGCGGCCTCTTCAAGAACAAAGCCGCCGTTGGCGCCGGAGTCGTGACGAAAATCGATCATGGCGGTTGCGGTGGGGCCTATCGGCGAATTTGGATTCGGCGCGCGGGCGCCCAAGCCTATCCCATTGACGATATAATCCGTATTATACGCAAAGCCGATCATGTCTCCATTGGTCGAAAAGTGATTACCGACTTGCTTCGATAGCGGTAACCCCTTCTCTTGGGACCGTAGCAAGACCTCCGTACTGCCCAAAGCGCCCGCCGCCAGTATGACGACCTTGCCGGTCACCGTGAATGCCGCCTCGTTGCCCTTTTCATCGACGCCGTCGCCGCATACGCGCCACCCTCCATCGGCTTTCTCCACATACCCGACGCGCGCCAACACAAATATTTCGGCAGAGTGCTTCTTCGCATCTGGCAAGTAGTTCATGATAACGGTATTCTTCGCTTTGTAATTACATCCCGTCACACAATCGCCACAGCCGACGCACGGAAGCTGCGTGACGCCGACGTGGTTCGTATCGTTCGGCAGAGGCTCGAAGTTAACCAGCACCGGCAAAGGATCAGCTGTCCTGCCCAGCTTCTTGGCGGCCTCTCCGAGTGCGACAGCCTTGCCGGCGTTTAAGAAAGCGCTCGGGGCAAAGGACGGTTTGAGCATGTCTTCCGCGCGCGCGAAATAGTCGTCGAGGACCGCTTTCACGCGCAATTCAGCCGGCCAGGCATCCGTAATAAAGACGCTCGGATCGGGCCGAAGGCCAATACCGGCATTGATAAGCGAGGTGCCTCCGAGGCCGCAGCCGACAACGACATTGATATCCTTATTATATCGAACATCGAGCAACGCCGTTTTCGATCCCGCGCGCGCTACCGGCGCGTCGAACTGCACTTCGGCAAGCAGTCCCGGCCCCCTATTCGGGTAATCTCCCGGTTGCTTTTCTTCGCCTCTCTCAAGCACACATACAGTTTTTCCGGCGCGCGCCAATCGCGATGAGGCTATACCGCCGCCGTACCCCGAACCAATCACAACAACGTCGTAGTGATCCCGCATTTTGTCGATCGACGACGAAAGAGCCGCGGCCATGGAATAATCCTCCCGCAAGTGGACACATAGTCGACGACAGACGACCGCTTCAGGGGGGCTGCTCTGCTCGCCGCTTCAGCGCCTTGTTTAGCGCCTGGAAGATCGGTGGACCCTGCGTTTGCAGTATCAATTGAACAGGAGGAAACAGAAAACCGCTGATAATCTCCCCGTGATGAAAAACAACGCTGTTCTGTCCCTTCGACTCGATGGCAAAGTAGTGATCGCCTCTAAACACCGTCGGCGCCAAGAAATGAGCCGAGAATCGTAGTTCGCTGTCGGGCTGGAACCTCAGTACGACAGCCGCGGTCCTTATCCGAATACCTCGTGGCATTTCGAACCGGTAGTGTATTGCCGCGCCTTGGTAGACGTCTCCCTGGACCTCGAGGACGAACGGGTTCCACTCGGGATAACGAGGAAAATCAGTAAGGACTTCCCATACGCGAGATGGCGAAGCCTCGATTCCGATCTCAGTCTTGATTTCGTAGGACACGCCATCTCGCCTCTTTCTGAGAAGTCGAGATTCAAAGACAATGCATTCGCAAAAACTGAGATTGCGACTCTCCGTGGGTTTTTGCAATCCAATTCTTCCAAGATTCCCCGGATAGTGGCCTCGGTCAGACCAAGGTTGCCTCCCGGGACGTCGGTCGCGTACAACAATGTAGTCATATAGAATATTGGAGCTTGGCTAAAGTCTCATCGCTGGCGGCCGTTGATTGCGCCGCGACCCGCCCGGCCGGCCCGTCAGGGACGCCCGAAACGGGGCGCGACCCCCTCCCGCATGACAAGGCGCCGGAGCGGCGCGACCCCGCCGAGGGCTGCGAGCCCCGCGCCCCGGGCGAAGTCGAGCGGGGCGAAGCGGGCGAGAAGCGCCCGGTTGAGCCCGTCGACCACGCCGGTGCGGCTCAGGATATCTGGCCGGCGCGCGTGCTGATAGGATTTGAGCGTCGCGTCGCCGCCGATGTCTCCTCCCTCCGCACGCGCAGCGACCGCCGCCTCGACGATCGCCTCGACGTCGCGCAGGCCGAGGTTCAGCCCCTGGGCGCCGATCGGCGGAAAGGCGTGCGCGGCGTCGCCGATGAGGGCGAGCCGCGGCGCGGTCAGCTTCGGCACGATCTGCCGGATCATCGGGAACAGGCCGCGCTGGCCTTCGATCCGCATCGCCCCGAGCATCGAGCGGGCCTGCCGCTCGATCTCGCGCGCGAGCGCCCGATCGTCCAGCGCCTCGCGGCGGGTGGCCTCGGCGTCCGACATCACCCAGACAAGGCTCGACCGGTTGGGAGCGGAA
>NZ_JBKQOT010000545.1:0-7377 GCF_052145395.1 Roseiarcus sp. | reverse complement strand
TCATGCCAGCCCGCGCCGGGCAAGCCGCCCGCGCCCTACGCTTCGTCTTTTTGCCGCACTGTCACATTTCCGACTCACCCCCACTCAGGCCAACCAAAGGGGGGGGTGAGCAGTTACTAAAATCATGACGACTCCGTCGCAAGCTAATTCCGGTTACGCAAGAGGACTCTTGGTTAACAAATTTAATAACTGGTGGCATACAGGCTCATTACCCGGAACTATAACTATTGCTGTTCGCACGGATACGGATTTTTGCTGGGCGGCACTTACGAATACCCGATCTAAATTCGAGGACATGATTAACGCTTTGGATTTGTTCATGTGGCATATGGTTGGCAGCGTCGATGGGTGGCGCGCCTGAGAAGCATCCGAAGCGTAGATTCTCCGCGCCGTGCAGGATATGCGCCAGGCCCTTATTCGGCCAGGTCGGTTCGGTAAAATAATCTGTAGCGGTCGAGCGCGCCCACTCTGACGCCCAAAGCGTCGAACCGAACGAACTGGTCCTGGCGCATCTGTCCAATCACGCCCAGCGACCCATCAGCTTAGCCTGCTCGCCTATGTCGGGAGTAGCTTGACATTCCGTATTTCTATATTTATAGAAATAGCGAATTGATGGCTCGATTATGGCTGCGCCGCCGGATGACCAGATCGCTCGCTTCGCCGACATGCTGGCGGCGCTTGGAACCGAGACGCGGCTCAGGATCGTGCGGCTGCTGCTCTCGGCGCATCCGGAGGGGCTCGTGGTCGGGGAGATCGGCTCCGAACTCGGCATCCCGCCGTCGACCCTCTCGCATCACCTCGAAAAGCTGAAGAACGAGGGGCTGGTGACCGTGCGGCGCGAAAGCACCTTCCTTCGCTGCACCGCCAATACCCAAGCGCTCCAGGAGATCGTCGGCTTCCTGTTCGCGGAGTGCTGCACCCGGAACAAGGCGATCCGTCCCGAGGAAATCACCTGCGCCTGCCCATGAGGAAAAGCGCCATGCCGGAGAGCGACATCAAGGAAGCCGTGCGGGAGCGATACGCTCAAGCCGCACGAAACGTCAGCGCGCGGGGGTCGTGCTGCGGCGGCGCGACGGACTGCGGGAACCCGACCACGTCCAATCTTTATGCTGACGGCGAAACCGGCGATCTGCCGGAAAAGGCCGTGCTGGCCTCGCTCGGCTGCGGCAATCCGACCGCGCTCGCCGAACTGAAGGAAGGCGAAACCGTCCTCGACCTCGGCTCTGGCGGCGGCATCGACGTGCTGCTGTCCGCGCGCCGCGTCGGCCCTACGGGCAAGGCCTACGGCCTCGACATGACCGACGACATGCTGGCGCTCGCCCGGGAAAATCAACGCAAGGCGGGCGCGAACAATGTCGAGTTCCTCAAGGGCGAAATCGAACGCATCCCGTTGCCGGACTTTCCGTCGACGTAATCATTTCGAACTGCGTCATCAACCTGACAGCCGACAAGGACCGCGTTCTGCGCGAGGCGTTCCGGGCGCTGAAGCCGGGCGGGCGCTTCGCCGTCTCCGACGTCGTCACCCCAGGCGCCGTTCCCAAGGCGCTTCGCCGCGAAATGTTGCTGTGGGTCGGCTGCATCGCCGGGGCGCTCGACGAGAACGAGTACCGGACAAAGCTCGCCGCCGCGGGGGTCGAGGCGATCGGCGTCGAGCCGACCCGCGTCTACAAGGTCGACGATGCGCGCGAGTTCCTGGCCGGCAAGGGCGTCGACGTGGACGCCATCGCGCCCGCCGTCGACGGCAAGTTCATGAGCGCGTTCGTGCGCGCCAAGAAGCCGGGCCATAGCCCGACGCAGAAGTCCGCGGCGTGCTGCGCGCCGACCTGCTGCGAAACCTGAGGAGGAAACCGTGAGCGACCGTGAGTTCAACGTCCTGTTCCTCTGCACCGGCAACAGCGCGCGCTCGATCATCGCCGAAGGCATCCTGAACAAGGACGGGGAGGGGCGCTTCCGCGCCTTCTCGGCCGGAAGCCACCCCAAGGGCGCGGTCAATCCGTTCGCGCTCAAGGTGCTGGAGTCCTATGGCTATCCGACCGAGGGCTTTCGCTCCAAAAGCTGGGAGGAATTCGCCGCTACCGGCGCGCCCGTGATGGATTTCGTCTTCACGGTCTGCGACACCGCCGCCGCCGAGACCTGCCCGGTCTGGCCCGGCCAGCCGATGACGGCCCATTGGGGCATCGAGGACCCCGCCGCGGTCGAGGGGACGGATATCCAGAAGGAGGCGGCGTTCGTCCTTGCGACCCGCTATCTCAGGAACCGGATTTCAATCTTCCGGAGCCTGCCGATCCGGAGCCTCGACAGGATGGCCTTGAACGCCAAGCTGCGCGAAATCGGTCAGATCGAAGGCGCGACAAAGCCGAGGCCGCAGGTCGCATGACGGATGTCCTCCCGGTCGAGCCGTTGAACGGCGCCAAGGCCGTCGACGGCCTTCGCCCGGCTGCGCTCGCGCTCGAAGACCTTGTCGGGCTTCGCAACGCGCTGCGGGCGGCGGGCCTCCCCGAGGACGACCTCGACGCGGACGGCGTCAGCCTGTTCGCCTTCGAGCAGGGCGGCAGCGTGGTCGGCTACGGCGGACTGGAAATCTACGGCGGGCATGCGCTCCTGCGCTCGATCGTGGTCGATCCGGCGCGCCGCCGCGAGGGCCTCGGGCGCCGCATCGTCGAGTTCCTGAACGCGAACGCGGCTCGCGAAAGCGTTCGGCGCGCGTTCCTTCTGACGACCGACGCAAGAGCCTATTTCGAAGGGCTCGGGTTCGCCGCAATCGACCGCAGGGACGCGCCGCCAGAGATTCTTGCGACGCGGCAAGCGACCGGACTCTGCCCGGCCTCCGCCGTGCTGATGGCCAAAGCGCTCCGCGGGTGAAGGCGAGAGCCGGCGGGCCAACAACGGTGAAGGGCTTTTCCGATGTCCCTGTTCGAACGCTATCTCACCGTATGGGTCGCCCTGTGCATCGTCGCCGGCGTTGTCCTCGGCCATCTCACGCCAGGCGTGTTTCATGCGATCGGCGCGGCAGAAATCGCCAAGGTCAACCTGCCGGTGGCGGCCCTGATCTGGCTGATGATCATTCCCATGCTGATAAAGATCGACTTTGCCGCGCTCGGCGAGGTTCGCCAGCACTGGCGCGGCATCGGCGTGACCCTGTTCATCAACTGGGCCGTCAAGCCGTTCTCAATGGCTGCGCTCGGCGCGTTCTTCATCGGCTATCTGTTCCGGCCCTATCTGCCCGCCGATCAGATCAGCTCCTATATCGCCGGCTTGATCATCCTCGCCGCGGCGCCGTGTACGGCGATGGTGTTCGTCTGGTCGAACCTGACCCGGGGGGAGCCGCATTTCACGCTAACCCAGGTCGCCTTGAACGATACCATCATGGTGTTCGCCTTCGCGCCGATCGTCGGACTGCTGCTCGGACTCTCCGCGATTTCCGTTCCGTGGAATACGCTGGCGCTTTCGGTCGTCCTCTACATCGTCGTGCCGGTGATCGTGGCGCAGATCGTGCGTCGGCGCGTGCTGGCGATCGGCGGGCCGGAGGCGCTCTCACGCCTGCTCGCGACGCTGCAACCCATGTCGTTGGCCGCCCTGCTGGCGACGCTGGTGCTGCTGTTCGGTTTCCAGGGCGAGCAGATCGTCGCGCAGCCGCTGGTCATTCTGATGCTGGCGATTCCGATCCTGATCCAGGTCTATTTCAACGCGGGGTTCGCGTATCTGCTGAACCGCACCATGGGCGAGCAGCATTGCGTCGCCGGCCCGTCCGCACTCATCGGGGCCAGCAACTTCTTCGAACTGGCGGTGGCCGCCGCGATCAGCCTGTTCGGCTTCAACTCGGGCGCGGCGCTCGCGACCGTCGTCGGCGTTCTGATCGAAGTGCCCGTCATGCTGTCGGTCGTCTGGATCGTCAACCGGTCGAAGGGCTGGTACGAAAGCGGCGCGAATTTGGCCGGGCGCCCCGTGCGGTCGCTGGCACAACCGCCGCGCCGTTGACGTGGGCAGCGTTGCTGATCGTGACGTCTCCGCCGGGCTCGATCACGCCTCGGCTTATCGGCGCGGCCCGCCAACCCGAATCCAACACTGTCGAGGCGTGCCCATGACGATTACGATCTATCACAACCCGAAATGCGGGACGTCCCGCAACGTCCTGGCGATGATCCGGGCGAGCGGCGAGGAGCCGGTCGTGATCGAGTACCTCAAGGACCCGCCAACCCGAGAACGCCTGAAGGAGTTGATCGCGGCGATGGGTATTCCGGTCCGCGCGCTCCTGCGCGAAAAGGGTACGCCCTACGCCGAACTCGGGCTCGGCGACCCCAAATGGTCGGACGAGGAACTCCTCGATTTCATGATGCAGCATCCGATCCTCATCAATCGTCCGATCGTCGTGACGCCGAAAGGCGTCCGACTGTGCCGGCCCTCCGAAGCGGTGCTCGATATCCTGCCCAATCCGGTCAGCAGCTTCGTCAAGGAGGACGGCTAGGTCGTCGATTCCCCGGTTCGCAAGGGCTGAGCTTACTCGGCGCGTCGCTTGATCGCGCCGTCCGGATCTCCACCGTTTCCGATGACCCACAGTCCCGTGAGGTAGGCCGCCGCGAAGATCGACAGGAACGGCAGCCAGGTGCCGAGGACGCTGCCGAACATCGCATAACTCTTCTCGAAAACCGGGGCGACCAGCGCAACGTCGAGAACGATGATGAACGCTGTCATGAAGGCCGCGGCTGCGAGCGGAGTCACCGAGCGAAAATACCCGAAGTAGGCGTAAGAAACGAGCGCGGCGTAGACGGGAGCGGCGACCGCGTGAATTCTCAGCGTCGTTTCGAGGCCGAACGCCGGACGTCCGAACGCCATCGTCAGTCCGCAGGCGAGCCAGACGACAAAGGCGCCGACCGCAAGCGGAAGCGCGGCTCTCCCATGGAATGGGACGCCTCTCATGGACCCTCTCCCAGGCGCCTGTCCGCCGACCCGTCTGCTAGGTCGCCCGCCTGCCGCCCCAACAAGCGTCAATGATATCGAACTGCGGACGGGAGACTTTGCGCTACATCAACGCGAGCGCGCGGCTGTCGGCGTCCGGTCGGGACGGCATTAAGCAACCTGAATCCCCTCGCCGGTCGACTACGTGCCTGACGTCGGACCATGCCGTCCAAGCACTCCCGCGGCTCTGCTGTCGATGGGCTTCAACGGGCAAACGCGTCCGCGCTCATCCACAGGCCGATCGCCAGGACGACGATCATCCACGCGAAGAAGTATCGTTCGAATCCGACGGCTATGTAGACCTGCGCGAACCGCTCCGCCGGGACCAGCAGGAGCGCGACGCCCTTCAGCAGCGCGGCCCACCCAACGAGTGTAACGAGGATCGGCAGCGCGCCGCCGCTCCAGGCATTGTGCCCAAGCACGACCGCAAGCCCGACAGCGGTGGCGACCATGCCGGAGAACAGCATCCAGGGTCCGCTGTGCGCCATCTCGTTGAGCGTCGCCAGGGTCTGGCGCCGGTTGGCGAGCATCCCGAGAGAGATCGCCATGAGGTACAGGCCGAGCAGTCGCCCCAGAAAGATCGTTGTCTCGGACATGCGCCACCATAGCACGGGCGGACTGCTGCCGTCGCAGCGCTACGGCTTGCGCGGCGCTTCCAGTCGAACCTCCCGTGCCGGCTTGTCGGATCGCAGCCCGATGTAGACCGTATGGCGCAAGAGCGCGTCCCCAGTCCAAGTCAGATAGGTGATCTCGGCAACCAGCTTCGGTTCGACCCAATGCACCCGGGAAAGAACCAGCGGCGATCCGAAGCGGGTCTTGCGGGGCGGCGGCGCGCTGAGCGGTGATGACGTTCGCGCCAATGGCTCCAGGCGCCGGCGCAGGTCGGCAAGCACTTTGTCCGGCATGCCCGTGCCCACCCGCCCAGCATAAATAAGCCTGCCGTCGTCGGTGTAGTAGCCGAGCAGGAGCGCGCCGAGATGGGGCCTTGACCCCTCTGGATCGGTCCAGCCGACGACAACGAACTCCTGGCGGTTGAGGCACTTGGCCTTGCGCCACAGACCTCGGTTTCCCGGCGCGTAGGGCGCGTCCAGCGTCTTGGAAACGACGCCTTCGAAGCCAAGCTGACCGGCATGCCGGCGGATGAGTTCCCCGTCGCCTGTCTCATGGCCGTTGAACTGGAGTCCGGGAATATTGGCGACCAGCGGTTGCAGGAGCGCCTTCCGCTCGATGAGCGGCTGACTGGCGGTGTCCCGTCCGTTGAGATGCAGACAATCGAAGGCGAAGTAGACGAGACTCACTCCGCGCTGGCCGTCGCTGGCGGCCTGGGTTTGCGAGAAGCTGGGCAGCCCATCGGGGCCAATGCCGCACAGTTCGCCATCCAGGTATGCGGCCTCGACCGGAACCTTCGCGAGAGCGGCCACGACGCTCGGATACTTGTCGCTCCAATCGAGTCCAGTCCGGGTCAGCAGTTGCACGCGCCCGTGGTCTATGCGCGCGGCCATCCGAAATCCGTCGAGCTTGATTTCGTGAAGCCATTGCAGCCCCGACGGAGCCGTCTCGACAGGCTGGCAAAGCTGGGGCGGAATCCATTGGGGGAGCGGCAGCGAGGCGTCCTTGGTCTTCGACGCCCCACTGATCTTGATCGCCTCTGTAACCAAACGCTTTGCGACACGCGACATGAACACCACCTGGTGCAGGACCGCGACACAAGTCGACTATGCCACAGTTGGTTCCGTAACTCGCTCGGCCTGTGCGGATGACGATCGCCTGGCCAGCGACAGGAGGCCGCGGCAGCATAGAAGGTCCTTGACCTCGGCGGTGTCGTTCCCATTCTGTTCTTAATGGATCGGACCCTCCGCCTGCGCGACTACCCCTACGTGGTCGTCCGATTTGCCTGTCGCGATTGCCCGCGAATCGGGCGGTACCGCCTAGCCGTCCTCGCCGAGCGGTTCGGCGCCGATGCGACGATGGTCGACGTCCTGGAGACGATCGCCGGCGGCTGCCTGCGGAACAAGGAGAAGCACCCTGGGCGGCGCTGCCAGGCCTACCTGCCGGACCTCGTCGATCCACGGCCTCCCGACTTGCCTGCGGCGGTGAGCAAGCGGCTGCGGGTCATCAGCGGCGGGAAGGCATGACATTTCGGAGCGGACGCCCTTCCTCCGCAGAGCGAGCCTGCGCCGCGAAGGAGAAATAGTTCAACGCGGATCCCGAGAAAGGTAGCATGTAGCATGTAGCAGATTGCTACACGAAAGGCGTTACGGTCTACCTGCTACGTTCACGGTTCGCATAGAAGCCCCTGTCATGGTTCGATCATGGAGGATCCCATGGTCGATAAGGCCGAATTCCTCAGGGTTGCCGACGAGATACTCGCGGAAGGGCGGCAACCCTCCCAGCGCTCGATCCGCGACCGACTTGCAAAGG
>NZ_JBKQOT010000544.1:0-6512 GCF_052145395.1 Roseiarcus sp. | reverse complement strand
GCGTCGTGGGGAAAGGCGTCGCCGTAGGCGAAATCGACGCCGCCCTTGGGCGCGGCCGCATCGATGCGCAGCGCCTCGTAGGTCGCGACGTGCGCGGTCCCGAACACGGCCGCGTCGGCGCGCCGCAGAATAGCCCGCCAGCCGAGGCGCGGATCGCGCGGGTCGGCGTAGACAATGGCGCCCTTCGGGGCGTCCGGCGCCTCGCCCCAGAAGGCGACGACGCCGAGACCGGCGCTCTCGTCGGCGATCGCGACCTTGGCGCGCAGTTTATAGAAGCCGAGGCGCCTGGCGAGATCGGGCGCCTGCGCGGCGGCGCAGTCGACGAGAAAGGCGCGGCCCTCGTCCGCGGGAACGCTGACGACAAGCATGTCGAACAGGATTTTTCCCTGCGGCGTGAGCAGTCCAGCGTAGCACGCCTCACCTTGTTCGAGCTTCTCGACGTCGTTGGTCAGGAGCCCCTGCAGGAAGCTCACCGCGTCGTCGCCGCTCACGCGCACGACCCCGCGGTCCTCGAGAAGGGCGGCCTTGTCCGTCATCCGTAGAACTCCGATCCCGCTTGCATTGCCCGGCCTTGTTAATTAGGCCGCCTTCATGTTCGCGCAAGCGACCGGCGCGCAAGGATGAGGCCATGCCGCAGACGTTCGATCTCGTTCTGTCGAAGGGAACGGTGGTCAATCAAGACGGAGCAGGCGTCCGCGACATCGGCGTCCGCGACGGCCGCATCGCCGGGATCGGGGATCTGAGCGCCGCTTCGGCCGGAGAACGCATCGACTGCACGGGTTTGCACGTCCTTCCCGGCGTGATCGACAGCCAGGTGCACTTCCGCGAGCCCGGCCCGGTCCACAAGGAGGACCTCGAGACCGGCTCGCGCGCGGCGGTGCTCGGCGGCGTCACGGCCGTTTTCGAGATGCCCAACACCGATCCCGCGACGACGACCGAAGCGGCGCTCGCCGACAAGGTCGCGCGCGCCCGAGGGCGGATGCACTGCGACTTCGCCTTCTGGGTCGGCGGCGCCCATGACAATGTCGGAAGCCTCGCCGAACTCGAGCGCCTGCCCGGCGGCGCCGGCATCAAGGTGTTCATGGGTTCGTCCACCGGCAAGCTCCTCGTCGCCGACGACGCGGGCGTGCTCGCGATCCTGAAGGCGATCCGCCGCCGCGCGGCCTTCCACAGCGAGGACGAGGCGCGCCTCAACGAGCGGAAGCCCCTGCGCGTTCCCGGCGACCCTGCGTCGCATCCGGTGTGGCGCGACGAAACCGTGGCGCTGCGCTGCACGGAGCGGCTGATCCGCCTCGCCCGCGAAGCGCGTGCGCAGGTCCATGTGCTGCACATTTCTACGCGCGAGGAGATGGAGGTCCTCGCGCTGGCGAAGGACGTCGCGAGCGCCGAGGCGACGCCGCACCACCTGACGCTCAGCGCGGTAGATTATCCGCGCCTCGGGACCAAGCTGCAGATGAACCCGCCGGTGCGAGGGCCCGAGCATCGCGACGGGATCTGGCGCGGCCTTGGGCAGGGCGTCGTCGACGTCCTCGGGTCCGACCATGCGCCGCATACGCTGGAAGAGAAGGCCAAGCCCTATCCGGAGAGCCCGTCAGGCATGACGGGCGTGCAGACGCTCGTGCCGATCATGCTCGATCATGTCGCCGCCGGGCGGCTGACGCTCGAGCGCTTCGTCGACCTCACCAGCGCGGGCCCGGCGCGCGTCTTCCGCATCGTCGGCAAGGGGCGGATCGCGGCGGGCTACGACGCCGATTTCACGGTCGTGGACCTCAAGCGGGTCGAGACCATCCGCGATTCCTGGATCGCCTCGCGCTGCGGCTGGACGCCCTACGACGGCAAGACCGTCGCCGGCTGGCCGGTCGGGACGATCGTGCGGGGCCGGCGGGTGATGTGGGAGGGCGAGCTTGCGATGCCGTCCACGGGAGACGCGGTGCGGTTCTGGTGAGGCGGCCGCTCGTCGCCATTCTGTTAAGACAGGCTCCGTGACGGGCCGGCCGCAAGATCACGAATATTTGATCGCGCCGCGACGCCGGGATTTGGCGGAGCCAATTCGATTATTGCCGTAATCTTAGTCCATCATTAACTCATATTTATTATGACGTTTTGAGGAATACCGCTATGAGACCCATTGTGGCCTTGGCAATCAGCGGAAACTTTCTTCTCCTCGGTTTTTTTTGCCCTCTCTGCGACTTGAGCACGTCGAAGGCGCATGCCAGCATCGTGGAATATACGTTCACCACGGTTGACCCGTACGGGACCGCCAGCTTTTGGGACCCGCTCTATGTGTCCGGCCATGCGATTCCCGGCTCCGAAACCGATGGCTTTTCGGACTTCGATTTCACGATTCTAGACGGTTATACGTACACGTTTACCCCCGCGACCGGATTCACACTGCCCAGCCCGATTCCACAATCGGAGTGTGGTCTCGCCGGCGGGTACCCTCCTCCGACCCCCGTGTACGCCACTTTCAGCATCTTCCCTAACCCCGGGAGCGACTCGTTCAGCGCCGGGCTGGACGACGCCGGCGAAGACTTTTCGGCGAGCGGAACGATAAAAATTACCAACATTCTGGAACCATCGATTACCAACATTCCAGAATCAGCGAGTACCAACATTCCAGAACCATCGAGCTGGATGCTGACGCTGGTCGGATTCCTCTGCATCGGCTGGCTTCTGAAGCCCAGGTCCAAAAGAGGCCCGTTCCAACCGTGAGCGTGCGGCGCGCGCGGGACCTCTGAGCCGTTTGATCTCGCTGCGATTCGAACCTGGCGCGCAGCGGGGGCATAGTTGCGCGCTCAGGTGACCTGCATCGTCAGCCACGTCGCCGCAAGCGCGGGCTTGTGGACGCCCTCGATCTCCACGCTGACGTCATAAACGAGCTGCCATTCGCGCTCCGAGCGCTTGAGCACCGCGGTCAGCAGGAAATGCGCGCGGACCCGGGTCCCTGAGCGGACCGGATGGAGAAACCGCACCCGGTCGAAGCCGTAGTTGATCCCCATCGCCGCGCCCTGCACTTTGGGCAGCGCGCTGTAGGCCATCGGCGACAAAAGCGACAGGGTCAGGAACCCGTGCGCCACCGTTCCCCCGAACGGCGTAGCGCTCGCCTGATCCGGGTCGACATGTATGAACTGCTCGTCCTCGGTCACCTTGGCGAAGGCGTCGATGCGGTCCTGATCGACCACGAACCAGTGGGAGACGAAGGTCTGGCCGACGTTCTGGTGCAGCTCCGAAGGGGTCAGCGTCGTGGCTTCGGTCCATGAGCTCATTCATCGTCTCCGAACATCGCCGGCGGCGCCGCGACGCTGATGCCGCCGTCGACCGGCAGGATCGCCCCGGTCGTGTAGGCGCCCCCGCGCCCGGTCAGGAACAGAATGGCGCCGGCGATGTCCTCCGCCCGGCCGAGCCGATGCATCGGCACGGCGCTCGCGCCCCGCTCGGCGCCTTTCTCGTCGCCGAGGGCGAACTTCGTCATGTTGGTCGGAAACGGCCCCGGCGCGATGGCGTTGACGGTCACCTGCCGACCGGCGAACTCCGCGGCGAGGATGCGGGTCAGGTGATGCACGGCGGCCTTGGAGGCCGCATAGGACCAGGCGGTCTCAGACTGCGTCACCGTCCCCATCACCGAGCCGAAATTGACGACGTTGGAGGGCTGCTCGGGCGTCGCCGAGGCGATGAGCATCGGCGCGAGATCACGCGTGAGCGCGAACAGGCCGGCGACGTTGACGCTCATGATCCGATCGAACGCCTTCCACGGGTAAGTCTCGAACGGCCCGCCCCAGGTCATCCCGGCGTTGTTGACCAGAATGTGAAGCGCGTCGGTCCGCCGGCGCGTCTCGGCGGCGAGCTGGGCGACGCCCGCCTCGGTCGCAACCGTCCCTCCGAAACCTTCGCAGGGGCCGATCGCCGACATCTCCCTGGCCGCGGCCTCGCAAGCGTCGGCCTTGCGCGAGGCGATCAGCACGCGCGCGCCGGCGCTCAGCAGCGCCTCGGCGCATACGCGCCCGAGCCCGGTCGCGCCGCCGGTGACGAGCGCGGTGCGGCCACGGACGGAGAACAGATCGGACGGCGTGAACATGGGCTTCCTCCCGGCAACGGCGATTCGCGCCGATCCTAGCAAGCCGGCGCGCAAGGCCAAACTCCGGCCATGAACGGCATGAACGGCCCGGATCATGGCGGAATTCGCGAATGGGGACGCCGATGGCCGAGACCAAGCCGCTTCGCTTCGCCGTCCTGGTCGGGAGCCTGCGCAAGGGCTCCTTGAACGCCGCGATCGCCCGCGCCCTGCCCGCGCTCGCGCCCGCCGACGTGACGATCGCGCCGCTCGGGTCGGTGGGCGACTTTCCCCTCTACAATCACGCCCTGCAGGAGGAAAAGGGCTTCCCGCCCGCCGTCACCGCGATGGCGGAGGCGATCCGCGCGGCGGACGGCGTCATTTTCGTGACGCCGGAATACAACCATTCCGTCCCGGGCGTGCTCAAGAACGCCATCGACTGGCTGTCGCGGCTGCCGAACCAACCCTTTGCCGGCAAGCCCATCGCGATTGAGAGCGCTTCGCCGAGCCTGCGAGCGCAGCTCCACCTCCGCCACGTCTTCGTCCGAGGTTGACGCCCCGGCCGGCGCTGGACAGAGTGACGCCCAGGCCGGAGCGACGACACTCATGAAAGTCTCGATCATCCAGATGAATTCGATCAGCGACAAGGCCGCCAACATCGCGGCCGCGGAGGCGCTGATCGAGCGCGCCGTCAGCGAGGAGCGGCCGGATTGGGTGCTCTTGCCGGAATTCTTCGACTGGGCCGGCGGCTCGAAGGCCGACAAGCTCGCCAACGCCGAAACCCTTCCCGGCGGACCTGCGTACACGATGGCGCGAGCCCAGGCGGTCAAGCATCGCATCTTCGTCCACGCCGGCTCGATCATGGAAAGAATCGAGGGCGAGGAACGCATCCACAACACCTCCGTCGTCTTCAACCGCGAGGGCGAGGAGATCGCCCGCTACCGGAAGATCCACCTCTTCGATGTCACCACCCCCGACGGCGCGTCCTACAAGGAGAGCCAGACGGTGAAGGCGGGCGACCACGTCGTCACCTACGACTGCGAGGGCGTCACAATCGGCTGCTCGATCTGCTACGACCTGCGCTTCCCCGACCTCTTCCAGGCGCTCGCCGAGAAAGGCGCTGAGATCATCGCCCTGCCGGCCGCCTTCACGCTGCAGACCGGCAAGGATCATTGGGAGGTCTTGCTGCGCGCCCGGGCGATCGAGACCGAAGCTTACGTCTGCGCCAGCGCCCAGACTGGCTCCTTCACCGTCGGCAACGAGCAACGCCACACTTATGGGCATTCGCTGGTCGCCGATCCGTGGGGCCATGTGGTCGCCAAGGCCTCCGACGGCGCCGGGATCGTGTCGGCCCGGCTCGACATGGGGCAAGTCGAGCGGGTGCGCGGGCTGATCCCGGTCGCCGAGCATCGCAGGCGGCTCAGCACATTCGCGTGACGCGCGCCGGCAACCGAACGCCGATGATGGAGACAGCGACGATCATGGAGCGCGCGGCGGGACGGCTCGGCGAGCTGGCGCTTCGGGCCGTCGGCGACCATTACGAAGTCATCAGCAACGGCGTGTTCCTGATGGATACGCGCAACGGCGAGTCCGAGCGGCTGCTCGTGCGCCTCGCGCTGCGTCACAAGCGGGCCGGCCTGCGTCTGCTGATCGGCGGACTCGGGGTCGGCTTCTCGCTCGCCGAGGCGCTACGCTCGAACCTGGCGGAGTGCGTGACGGTCGTCGAGATCGAGCCGAAGATCATCGCGTGGAACCGGACTTTTCTCGCGTCCTGCTCGGGAGACGCGCTTTCCGACCCGAGGGTCGAGCTCGTCAACGAAGACCTGGCGGTTTGGCTCAGGCGCAACGAAGGACCGTTTGACGCGATCTGTCTCGACGTCGACAACGGTCCGGCGTGGACGGTCGCCGACGCCAACGGGGCGCTTTATTCGGACGAGGGCCTCGCCCTGCTCAGCGAGCGCCTCAAGCCCGGCGGGACTCTGACCGTCTGGAGCGCGGCGGAAGCGCAAAACTTCGAGGAAGCGTTGCGGCTCGCGTTCGACAAGGTCGAGATGGTCAGCGTCCCCGTGCCACGAGGCGAACCCGACGTCATCTACGTCGCCTCGCGCTACTGAGCCGAAGCGGCGGTGGCGGGATCACGCGCCTCCGACGTCGATCTCCCCATCGTCGTCGTCCGGCTCCTCGATGACGTCGAGCGCGTCCACAGGCGCGACAAAATCAAAACCGTCGTCGCCGAGCTTTCGGCGCAGGCGGTCAATCTGTCGCCTGATCTGCGTCGGAGACTCGGTCGGCCCGACAACGTAGAGCGGCCTGCCTTGGTAACCGAACGGGAACTGGACGTCGCAGGCGTCCGCGTCCACGTCGCCGAATAGGGGCCCCACCGCCGCGTAATCCGGGTGGGGCGGCAGCCCGAGCGACTGGGCAAAGGCCGCCGCGTCGCGCAGCAGCTTTCGCGCATAAG
>NZ_JBKQOT010000543.1:0-13311 GCF_052145395.1 Roseiarcus sp. | reverse complement strand
GCGCCGACGCGCATCGTCCGCTGGCGGATGGTCTCGACTTCCGGGGCGTCCCCGAGCGGGAAGAACTCTTTGAGCAGTGAGCGGGCGCGGCGGTACGGCAGCAGGGCGCCCATCTTGGCGAGGGTGCGCTCATACTCCGGCGTGCAGCGGTCGGGCATGATCTCCGCGGCCGGGTGATGGTCCGGCGCGACGCCACACCGCACCGGCAGGGACCGAAGCGGGGTGCACGAACCTCCACGACGCCAAACAACGACGTTAGCCGCCGGCGACGAACGTCCTTCAGCGGCCGTTGCGCCCCGCAGCGCTGGCAGCGTCGCCGGTTCCGGCAATGGCATTGTCAAGGCAAATAAGTATAGGTGATTTTCGGCGTCGAATCCGGCGGAGCGCGTTGTTAATTCGTGAGCAATGCTCCAGTCCGCCTTGATGCGCGAGCAGGCAGTATAGATTTTACTGTGACAATGCCAGCGGAGCCACGCCTTCCGGATTCCGTTTGTCCTCGATCCGGGAAAAGTGGTGCAGCAAAAGCCGCAACCGCGACGGTTCTGCGGCTTCGTCAGGCGAGGCGTCCATCAGGCAGGCTCCGAATCAGGAGCCCCCATGGATTCAGCCTTTCCGCAACTCGTAAATCCCGTTAACCCGAGTTCGGAGCCCTGGAGGCCGCGGGCCCGCCCTTGCTGTTCCGCACATTTGGGGCGATTCTGCCTTTGGCGATTCGCGCCTCTTTCGATGCACGGAGAGGTCAGTCTCGGCGCCGTACGCGAAGCGCTATCGAGGCTTGGCGCAGAGGGCCTCGTGATCGCAGAGTCTCAGAAGGGCTATCGCGTCGGCCCACTTTCGGTCGAGGATCTTCGGGACCTCACCGAGGTGCGCGTCGAGATCGAGCGAATCGCATTGGCGCGAGCAATCGCTAGCGGCGATCTCGACTGGGAGACCAACCTGGTCGCCGCGCGGCATCGGCTTTCGAGAATCTCGGAGCGGGTCGAAGGCGATCCGCACCACGCGTCCGACCAATGGGCGCAGGCGCACGGCGCCTTCCATGAAGCGCTGGTCAAGGCTTGCGGCTCCGCGAAGCTTCTTCAGATTCGCGCCCAGCTCTACCAGCAGACGGAGCGTTATCGACGCTTTTCCGACGTGGTTGGCCGCGAGCGCAATGTGTTCGCCGAGCATCAGCGGATTTTTGATGCGACCATCGCGCGCGACAGCACGGCGGCCACGAATGCGATCGCTGAGCACTTATATTACGACTCACTGCTGAGATCATCACCGGCTCGCTCAAGCTCGAAGAGCAAGGCGATGAGGGACGGCGACGGATAGCCGGCTGAGGAACATCGCGCCCAAGTCGTCGAGTAATGGTCGCGCTACGGCCTAGGCGCCTGATCGTGAGAAAGGGTTCCTCCACGCGTAGTGGCCGACAGCGGTCGTGACAGTCTGGGGCATCGCCGGTTAGGGCGGAGACCCCCTGATCGAGGGGCACTTCGCAACGAGAGCGATGGGCCATGAAGCGTGCCATGGCGCAACCGGAAGGAAGCGCCATAAGCGGTCCATTGCAGCAGCCGGCCCGAAGCAGGAGCCTGGGAGAGGAGCAATCGCAACCGTCTCTTCGATTCGGTTCGCGTGATGACGCGGCAGTGGCATGACCAGTGACCTGATCAGCGGCCAACGTGCGTTGTGCGATTATCGGCGCGCGGCGAAGAGCGGGGGCGAGATCAAGTATACCGTGATGGGCGGGTGCGTGACGCTAGGCAGCCTCGAATCGGCGCAAGGGGTTCGCCCGGCCCAGCATTGGCACAATATGGGTTTAATTGATTGACAAATCTGCCTCGGCGTGAAAGGGTCCAGCGTGGCTTCAGACGCCTTGCAAGGGAGGAAGATATGTCGTTGGCAGGTTTCGTGCCGTCGCCGGAATTCGACGACTACAAGGAGCGTTTCAAGGCGCATTTTCGGCTGACGCGCCGCGAAGACGGCGTGGTCCTCGCCGAAGCGCACACCAATGGCGGACCATTTCAGCTCAGCGTCGAATCGCACAAGTCTTTCGGTCAACTTTTCCAGACCATCGGCGCCGACACGAAGAACGAATTGTTGATCCTCACCGGAACCGGGCCCGATTTCATGATGGCGGTCGATCCGACCGGCTTCAAACTCGAAGAAGAGGATCTCGCTTACTGGGCGTACGAGTACGCCTACAAGGACGGACGCATCAATGTCAGTTCTTTGATCAATGATCTCGAAATCCCGACGATCGGAGTGATGAACGGACCAGGATTCCATTCCGAACTGTGTTTGATGTGCGACGTCACGATCTGCAGCGAGGACGCAATCATCTTCGACGCGCATTATAATATTAGCTCCGTGCCGGGTGACGGCATCCACAGCTGTTTTCTCGAGCTCCTGGGCGTCAAGCGGGGCGCCTATGCGTTGCTGACCGGGCAGGCCATCGACGCCAAGACGGCTCTGGACTACGGCTTGGTGAACGAGGTCGTTCCGAGGGACAAGCTCATCGAACGCGCGTTCAAGCTCGCCGACCACATCATGACCCAGCCGCGAACCACGCGCCGGCTGACGACCCAGATCGTCCGCCGTCCGTGGAAGCAAAGAATCGTTAACGACCTCGATGGCGGCTTCGGCATCCAGATGTTTGGCCACTTGGCGAAGAAAAAAGCCATACACACCCAAGAAAATGCCGGTGCCGTCCTTCGCTACGTGCGAGAAGGAAAACGGAACAGTTTCGACTGAGCTGAGAATCTGTAACTCTTTCCATTTCCCCATCTGTCCATTGACGGAATTCAACGGGTTACCAGACGGTGGGCAGCGGGAACGTCAAAATGGGAAAAGTCACATTCTCTGAGTCCCGCCCTCGTCATGCGGATGGAGGCGCGTAGCGGCCGTCGCCTCCTCCCCACGGCCGGCCAAACCAGGGCCTCTCAAAGATCCAACAAACGTCTCTTGGTGTTACGAATGTGACTGCTCCAGGCGTCCCGCGCCGCACGTCCATCTCGGACCGCCAGGGCCTCAAGAATCGCGTTGTGTTCCTCTATGAAGAGCTTGCGTTGTTCGGGAGTCTGGTCGCTCGCATAGATGCGAGTCCAATTTGAACGCTCGCGACGACGAATGCCGTTGATGACGCGGTACATGTCGATTGCTACGCTGTTATGGGTGGCTTTCGCCAGCGCCTCGTGAAAATCGGCGTCACAAAGTTCAAATTTGGCTCCCGTGTCAGCCTTCTCGCACTGCTGCAAAAGCTCACGTAAGGCTTCGAGGTCGGCTGCCGTCGCATTCACGACGATTATCCACGCTAGCTCCGGTTCGAAACGCAGCCGAGCCTCAATATACTCGGCTGGACCGTACTCGCGGGATGATCGGACTGAAGCCTGCGGCTTCCCGGTCCGCGATCCGACGAAAGTGCCTCGACCCACATGGCGGTAGACCAACCCCTCGGTCTCGAGTTCACTCAAGGCGCGTCGCGCAATGGCGCGCCCCACAGTGAATTGCTCAGCCAAGCGCCGCTCGGTCGGCAGGCGGCCGGTCGGCAGCTGTTCGCCTTTGATCGTGTCGAGGAGGTAATGGCGAACTCGGAGGTAATCCTCCTCAGCCTTAGCTCTGTCCACGGCGTGGCGACTCTCCGTTCGTGATCTGGCTGCACATAACAAATCTACCAATCGGAACCAAGCCCGACCTTCTCGCTCCGGACTCAGCCAGAGCCACGCATCATGCGCCAATCTTGGGCTTGGTGTTATTTGGTTGCAAAAGGGTTGGCCACGTGATACGAGTATCGGGACCTCGCGGCGGCTCTAATGGTTCGCGCCGGCCGCAATAGTTCACAGGGTGGAATCGGCCAATGGCGTTTAACGATAAGCAGCGCGTTGAACTCTTCCGCACCCTGGTCAGGGCGATGGCTCTCGATCGGATGATGATGCGTCTCATCCGCGCCGGACGTCTGGTGGGCTTCTACCACGAGGGGGGGATCGCGCTCGCTCCCGGCGTCGCGGCGGGGTTCTTTCTCGCGAAAGACGACATCATGTGCCCGCACTATCGGGCGCACGGCGTCGCTCATATGTTGAGCAAGGGCGTCGATGTGAAGCCCTATATCGCGGAGCATCTCGGTCGGACAGGGGGCTGCTGCAAAGGGCGCTCCAGCTTCCACGCCTCGTTCCCGGCGCATCACATCTTCGGCTCTTCCGGAAATATTGGCGCCAATTTCCCGGTCAGCGTCGGTTACGGATTTGCGGCCAAACATAAGTCGCTGGGACAGATCGTGATGAATTGTTCCGGCGACGGCTCTTACGGGTCCGGCCGGGCGCACGAAGCGCTCCTGATGTGCGCGAACTGGAAGCTGCCGGTGATCTTCTGGTGCGAAGCCAACGGCATGGCGCAACACAGCAGCATGGACAAGCTATTCCCGACGCCAAACATCTCGAGCTTGGCGGCCGGCTACGGCATCCCGTCACAGATTGTTGACGGGCAGGACCTTTACGCCTGCGCCGACGCGGCGCAGCTCGCGATCGCCCATGTGCGCGAGGGCAACGGGCCAATCTTTGTTGAATGCAAGACCCTGCGGGCGCAAGAGCACAGCGTCGGCGGCGTGAATTACGCCGGCAAGACGCCCCGCGATCCCGACCTCATGCGCAGATGGAAAGACGAGCGCAACCCCGAGACGCTTGCCGCCGCCGCGCTCGTTCGGCAGGGACTGCTCGCTCAGAAAGACGTCGACGACATGCGTGGCGCGGCCGAAAGCGAGACCGACGAAATCGAACGTTATTGCGAGCGCCAGCCCAAAGCGCTGCCGCCGATCGAGGAATTGCTAGCGGCGGTCTACGCTCAAGAGCCAGGGGCTATGGCATCATGAAACCAGATCGAGAACTCACGCTGAGCGAGGCGATTCGCGAGGCCTACGTCGAGGAGATGCGCCGCGACGAGCGCGTTTTCCTCATCGGCACCAGTATCCAGGCGCCGACGTTTCCACACACGAAGGGCCTTGCCGACGAGTTCGGCGAGGGCCGCGTGCTGGATACGCCGATCTCCGAGCCGGGGATGACCGGGTGTGCGATGGGCGCCGCGCTGGAAGGCTTGAGGCCAGTGGTCGACTACATGTATGCGGGATTCGCTTACTGCGCCGGATCGGAGGTTTTCCTCCAGGCCGGGCAATATCACTTTCTTCACGGCAGCCAGCACCCGCTGCCGATGGTGATGGTCGGCACGTGCGGGGTCGGTCGGCGGGTCGCAAACGAGCACGCCACCTTGCCGTACGGCGCCCTTATTCATCACCCGGGCCTCAAGGTCTGCATGCCGTCGACGCCTTACGACGCCAAGGGTCTGATGAAGGCGGCGATACGCGACGACAATCCGGTCTTCTTTCTCTGGCACACGAGCATGATGATGCAGAAGGGCCCGGTTCCGAACGAGGATTACATTGTTCCGCTCGGGGTCGCCGACATCAAGCGCTCAGGCTCCGATTTGACGATCCTCGCTAGCGGCTTGCAGGTCGGCAACGCGCTCAAGGTCGCCGACAAGCTTGCTCGGGAAGTCAGTATCGAGGTCATCGACCCGCGCAGCTTCGAGCCCTTCGACCGCGACACCTTAATGAGGTCGCTCGAAAAGACCCACCGGCTGGTCATCGTCGACGAAGACTTCGAGCGGGGCGGATTCGCGGCGGAGGTCATGGCGCAAGTCATGGAGCACGGCTACGACCTGCTCGACGCCCCGGTCAAGCGCGTTTGCCATCCTCATTTTCCGGTTCCGGGCGGCTACATCGACTCCTACACGATGCCGACACCCGAGCGGATCGAGGCCGCGGCGCGGGAGGCGCTGGGAGCATGACCGGCCAGACGCAAGATATGGTGTTGCCCCAGCTCGGGATGGGAATGTCGGAAGGATCGATCGAGGCGTGGCTGGTCGCCGAGGGCGCCGCGGTCGACCGCGATCAGCCGATCATAGCGATCGAAACCGAGAAGGTTGTCACGGAACTGCCGGCTCCTATCGCCGGCTTCGTTCATCAACTGGCACGTGTCGGCGAGAAGCTTCCGATCGACTCGGTCATCGCGAAAATCGCAACCTCCAAGGAGGCGTACGAAGCGTTGCTCGCGGGCGGCGCGGAAGCGACGGGCGCGTCCGAACGCGAGGCGCCTCCCGCGTCGGCAGGGGGAGACGGTTTCGGGCCGAGCGGCGACGCTCGGTCGCCCCTCCCCCCCGGCGCCGTCCTCGCGCCCTCTCGCAACGAGTCCGAGCCGAATCGGCAAGGCGCTTCGACGCCGTCGGGACCGCAACGAATCCTGGCTTCGGGGCTGGCGAAGGCCCTCGCGCGACAGCATGGAATCGACCTTGGTCAGGTCTCTGGAACCGGACCCGGAGGCAGGATCGTCGAGTCTGATGTATTGCGGGAGCGCGATCGGACGCGGGAAGCCGCCGCCGCGACCGGGATGCGGAGACTGAAGGCCAAAATCTCGGTCGCCGGCGCTCGCCGCGCCATCGCCGAGCGCATGTTGAAGGCGTCGACCCAAGCGGCGCAGACCTTCGGTTTCTTCGAGGTCGACGTCACTAATTTGCTGCGCGTGCGCGAGCTGATTGCGGATCGGTCGGGCGAGCGCGCTCCCGGGCTCTTGGCGTTCTACGCAAAGGCTGTCGCGCTTGCTTGCAAGAAGGCGCCGATCGTCAATTCGACGCTCGAAGGCGACGCGATTTTCGTTTGGGACGAGGTCAACGTCGGGATCGCGGTGGCGCTGCCGGGATCGACGGAGTTCGACTCGAGCCTCATGGTCCCGGTGGTCCACGGCGTCGACATGCTCAGCGTCGGCGAAATCAACGAATGTATCCGACAGCAGGTAAAGAAAGCGCGCGAAGGCGCACTCAAGCCCTCGGACACCGTAGGCGGGACGATCACCATTTCCACCACCGACGGATTCTCGCCGGGCGTCTGGTCGGTTTCGACGCCGCTGCTGAACCTGCCGCAAGCCGTCAACTTTCAGCCGGGAACGCCGGTCAAGCGCCCCCTCGTGATCGACGACGAAGTCGCGATCCGCACCGTGCTGCCCTGCGGACTGACGTTCGATCACCGCTGTCTCGACGGCGAGCCCGTGGGTCGCTTTGTCCGCGAGCTCTGCGCGTACCTGCAGGATCCCGAAACCATGTTGTGAGGAGGGGCAGGCGCACGATTTGGCCTGGCGGTCGGCGGCGCCGATCCCACCCGCGGCGTCATAGCGGTCGGCCGCTTGAGGCGGCGCTCGACTCCGTGAGATCGGCGCGTTGGCGTTCGCCGGGGAAGCGGATCAGGTTTGCAACCAAGAACACGGGAGGAAGCGATGTTGAGGAGGTTAGGGCTGGTCGCGTGCGCTCTTACGCTTTGGTTGGGACTCGCATACGCCGACGAGCCGAAGCTCAAGATTGGGCTTCTCACCATTCAAAGTGGCCCGTATTCGGCTATCGGCGAGCAGCTGGAACACGGCTTCCGCTATTACCTGGAGCAGAACGGTCAAAAGCTCGGGGGATTCAACGTCGACCTCGTCGCCTTGGACACCGGCGCGTCGCCCGCTATGGCCAAGTCCAAGGCGGAAGAGCTGGTGCAGCGCGAGCGCGTCCAAATCGTCGTTGGACCCATTGCGAGCACCGAGGCTCTCGCCATTCATGATTACATGCGCGACGCGCAGACGCCACTGGTTTCGCCGTCGGCGCTCGCTGAGGATCTGACCCAGAGAAAGGCGTCGCCGTGGTTCGTGCGGGCGACCTCGGCGACCGGGCAGCTCAGCCACCCGCTCGCGGACTACGCGGCGAACACGCTCAAGTACAGAAAGATCGCCGCCATCGCGTCGGATTTCGCTTACGGCTACGAGATCGTCGGCGGCTTTCAGCGGGTGTTCGAGGACAACGGAGGCGTGATCACGAAAAAGATCTGGGTCCCGCTGAATGCGACCGACTACAGCTCGTACATTTCCCAAATCGGCGACGTGGACGCCGTCTACGCGAGCTTTTCCGGTCCCGCCGCGCAGAACTTCCTGCGCCAATACGTCGAGTTCGGATACAAGGACCGCGTTCCGCTTCTCGCCTCGCACTCGACTGTCGACGAGAGCCTTTTGCCGGAAATGGGCGACGACCCGATAGGCGTCATCTCCTCCGGGCACTATTCGCCGACGATCGACAATCCGGAAAACAAGGAGTTTGTGCGCGGCTACCGTGAACGGTACAAGGTGGCGCCGGGGTTCTACTCGGCGGGCGGCTACATGGCCGCCATGCTCATCGACACGGCGCTGACCGGCTTCAAGGGCGACCTTGCCGACAAGGCCCAGCTGATGCAGGCGTTGAGAGCGGCGAACATTGCGCGCTCGCCGCGGGGCGCGATCACGCTCGACGAGTTCGGCAACCCGGTCTGCGACGTAGAGGTGAGAAAGGTCGAACGGAAGGACGGCGTCCTGCAGAACACGATCATCAAGACCTATCCGCAGGTCAGTCAGTTCTGGACCTATCCGCCGAAGAAGTTCCTCGCCGATCCGGTTTATTCGCGCGACTTCCCGCCCTTGCGGTCCGGCGACAAGTAGGGGCCCGTCAGTCTGCGGCGAGCGCGGGTCCGGTGATGAACCAGCAATTGGCCATAACCTATCTCCTCGGATCTGTGACCTACGGCGGTCTGCTCTTTCTGCTGACGTCAGGCTTTTGTCTGATCTTCGGGATCATGCGCGTACCCAATCTCGCGCATGGCTCGCTGTTCATGCTGGGCGCCTATGTGGGCGTAGCCGCCCTTCGTTCCGGCGCGCCGTTCGCGGTGGCCCTACTGGCGGCCGGCGGCGCAGCCGCGGCGCTCGGCGCAATCTTCGAAGCGGCCGTGTTGCGCCGGGTCGCCGGCGACGAAATGAGGCAGGTTTTGGCAACCATAGGTCTCGCTTTTGTCGTCGGCGACGGAATCCTGGCCGTTTGGGGCGGGAACCCTTATCGCGCTCAGGCGCCGCTCGCGCTGCGGAAGTCGTTGCAACTGTTCGGCGCCGTGTTCCCGGCCTATCGGGTCGCGGTGCTCGCGATCGCGGTCGTCAGCGCCGCATTGCTTTGGCTGTTGATCGAGCGCACTCGCATGGGCGCAAGGCTGCGCGCGGGCGTCGACGACCTCGAGATGACGCGGGCGCTCGGCGTTTCTGCGCCGGCCCTCTTCACGAGCGCCTTCGCGCTCGGCTCTTTTCTCGCCGGCGTAGCGGGCGCGCTCGCCGCACCGATCGTCTCGGCCTATCCAGGATTGGATTTCGACATTCTGCCGCTTGCGCTGGTCGTGGTCATCCTCGGCGGCATGGGCAGTCTGGCGGGCGCCTTCGTCGCGAGCTTCGTGGTCGGCGGCCTGTACATCGTCGGCCCCGTCCTGCTCCCTGAACTCAGCTACGTCATCTTGTTTCTGCCGATGGCGATCACGATGGCCCTCCGACCTCAAGGGATCCTCGGGAGGTCAGCGCGGTGATCCGCTTTGCCATTGTTTACATGATCGTAGTGGCCGCGGTCGCATTGGGCAGCCCGAATGACTTCTATTTGAGCTTTGCAACGCGCGTGGCCTATTACGGCATTTATGCGATGAGCCTAAATCTTCTGGTCGGCGAGGCCGGATTGATGTCGCTCGGGCACAGCACCTTCTTCGGAATTGCAGCCTATTGCGTGGCGTGGCTGACGACGCACGGCGTAGGCGGTTGGACGGCGATCGCCGCAGCGCTCGCACTCGGGACGGCCATCGGCCTCGCAACCGGCGCCGTCGCCGTTCGGGTCGCCGGCGCCAGCTTCATGATGATCACTTTGGCCTTCGCGCAGGTCGCCTGGGGCCTCGCCTATCGCTGGGTTGGCGTGACCGGCGGCGACAACGGCATCACCGGCATCGCCCGGCCGACGCTGATAGCATTCGATCTCGAGAAGCAGTCGCACTATTTCGTGTTCTGCGCGTTGGCGTCGCTTGGCGCGATACTCGTCATGGATCGCCTGCGCGCTTCAGCGTTGGGCGCGTCGATCCGCGCGGCGCGGGACCAGCCGAGGCGGATGTCGGCCCTAGGATATCATGTTTGGGCGATCCGGCTGAGCGCGTTCGTCGTCGCAAGTTTCTTCGCGTCGGTCGCGGGAGCGCTCGACTGCTTGCAGCAAAAGTTCGTCAGCCCGGCCACTATGTCGCTGCTCGACGCGACGATGGTCCTCCTTATGGTCGTGATCGGAGGGATCTCCAGCCGATTTGGCCCGCTCGTCGGCGTGATCGTTGTGCTCACCTTCACGGAGTTCTCCGGACAGTTCGTCTCGAGGCCCCGCGCGGCACTAGGGGCGTTGCTTCTCTTCGTGGTGTTGTTCATGCCTGCCGGCGTTGCGCCTTGGCTCGAGACCCTTCTCGTCGGGATCAAGCGTTCCCTCTGGCGAGCCCGGCCTAACGCGGGAGCGGCGCGATGACGGCGATCCTCGAGGCGAAGGGCCTGGAGAAACGATTCGGAGGCTCGGTCATCGTCGCAGGAATTTCGTTGCACGTCGCCGAAGGGGAGCGGCGCCTAATTATCGGCCCAAACGGCGCGGGCAAGACGACGTTGCTCAATTTGTTGAGCGGCGATCTCTCACCAGACGCAGGCGGCATATGGTTCGCCGGCCGGCGGGTCGAGCGGTTGAGCGCCGCCCGGCGCGCCCGGCTGGGCGTGGGCCGCACGTTTCAGGTCCTGACCCTTTTCGAGGGGAACACGGTCATCGAGAACGTCGTGATCGCCGCGCTGGGCGCCCAAGCGAGACGCTGGGACCCTTTCACCCCCTTTCGCAAAATCGGTCAAGCCGAGCGCGCGGCCATGGAGGCTTTGCGTATGGTCGATCTCTTGCCCCTCGCCGCCAAGCGCGTCGCCGATTGCGCCTATGGCCAGAAGCGGCGTCTCGAGATGGCGCTGGCGCTCGCGCAGGCGCCGAAGCTTCTTCTGCTCGACGAACCCTTCGCCGGCCTCTCGGCGACCGAGCGTTCCCAGGTGCTCGATGTCATCCTGAACCTGCCCGGCGAGGTCGCGATCGTCATGATCGAGCACGACATGGACGTCGCGCTCAAGTTCGCGCGGAATATCTCGGTCATGCAGGCAGGGCGAATCGTTGTCGAAGGCTCGAAAAGTGAGGTGATCGCCGCCCCCAGGACGCGCGAGGTCTACCTTGGGCGCTAGCGCGATCGCAGTCGACGACATATGCGCGGGCTACGGCAGTGGCGCCGTGCTGTCGAAAGCGTCGTTCGCGGTCGACGAAGGACGCACGCTCGCCTTGCTTGGCCGTAACGGCGTCGGCAAGTCCACCTGCATCAACGTCATTATGGGCTTCTTGCCGCCGTCGGCGGGCGAGGTCCGTTTGTTTGGCATCCCCATAACCCGGCTTACGCCGGAGCGCATCGCGCGGCGCGGCGTCGGCCTCGTGCCTCAGGGCCGGCGGACATTCAAGTCGCTCACCGTCGAGGAAACCCTGACCTTTGCGGCTCGCGCTGGACCGTGGAGCGCCGAGCGGGTCTACGACGAATTCCCGCGGCTGAGGGAGCGTCGCAACATCGGCGCGGCCGACTTGTCCGGCGGCGAGCAGCAGATGCTGGCCATCGGCCGCGCGCTGACGACGAACCCCAGGGTCCTGCTGCTCGACGAGCCGACGGAAGGTCTGTCGCCGCTGATGGTAGAAGAGCTGGAACGTTTTCTTCTACGATTGCGCGGCAGTGGGATGACCACAATACTCGTCGAGCAGAACGTCAAGCTCGCGCTTGGCGTTGCGGACGACGCCGTCGTGCTCGGAACGGGGCGGATTGGCTTCAGAGGGTCAGCCCAAGAGCTTTCCGCGCGACAGGATCTTCTCGATAGGGAGCTCGGCGTGGGCTGAGGTCATGCAATGGGAGGGAATATATGGGCAAGCGCGTCGCTTTCATTGGTTTGGGCCGCATGGGCGCAGCTATCGCCGCCTGCGTCCTGCGAAGCGGCATGGAGCTGACGGTTTGGAATCGCACGCCCGGCAAGTGCGAGCCATTGAGGGCGATGGGGGCGTCCGTCGCAAACACGCCCCGGCAGGCCGCAGCCGACGCGGAAGTCGTTCTCACATCGCTGATGGATGATCAGTCCATCCTCGATGTCCTGCAAGGCGAACAGGGCGTGCTTGCAGGGCTTCGCCGCGCATATGTCCACGCGTGCCTCACCACTATCTCTCCGACCTTCGCCAACGGCCTGGCGAGAATGCATGCGGCGGCGGGGTCGCGCTACGTTTCCGCCCCGGTGCTAGGCCGGCCCGACTCGGCCGCCAAAGCACAGCTTGTTTCCCTTCTGTCCGGGGACTCAGAGGCCATGGAGAGCGTGATCGAGGTCGCCTCGACCTACAGCAGAGCCGTGAGGGTAGTCGAGGGGCCCGCCGGCAGTGCGAACAGCGCGAAGCTATGCTTGAACTACTCGGTCGTTTGTTTGATAGAAACGATCGGGGAGGCCTACTCGCTTGCTGAGGCGAGCGGCGTGAACCCTTCGCTCATCAACGACTTTTATCAGGAAATGTTCGCGCATCCGGCGCTCAAGCTATACGGGAACAAGATCTTGAGCCGCGACTTTCATTCGGGGGACGGCTTCAGCCTGACGGGGGGCCTCAAAGACGTTACCCTGATGCTCGACGCCGCGCGCGAGAACGGCGTCGCACTCGATATTGGGAAGGTTGTCCTCGACAAGATGCGGATTGCCATTGAGCGAGGTCTGGGGGATAGCGATTGGAGCGTCCTCACCGAGGCGACCCGGATCCTCCGCACTCACAACTTGTCCCAACCGGCCGCGAACACGACAACGTCTCAGGTTAGCCAATAGCTTGAGACTAGGAGACCGGTAATCTCTCTGAGGTGAGACACGAATTGTTAGCGCCGGTCTGTCGATCACAATCGCCTTCATTGAGGAGGCGGCGGTGGAGTCGACGAACACTATCGAAAGTGAAGATGTGGATGCGGCGCTTGCCGGAACCGAAGCGGACGCGGCCATATACCAAGGATGACAACCATGACAGTCGCCTTCGCAGACGCAATCCCAGCTCACATGGTGGCTTTGTCACGGCAACGGTAGCGCGTCTTGAGTCGGCGGGTAAGATGGCGCATGACGATCTCGTTTGCCCGCCACCAGTTCCCCCCTTCGATCATCCGACACGCGGTTTGGCTCTATGTTCGTTATGTTCGTTTCACCCACAGTTATCGCGACGTCGAAGATCTGCTCGCGAAGATCTGCTCGCTGAGCGTGGACTGGATGTCTCCTACGAAACGGTGCGGCGATGGGTCTTGAAATTCGGGCCGTTGTTCGCCCGCGAACTTCGCCACCGACGCCCACGGCCAACGGCGCGGTGGCATCTCGACGAGATGGCCGT
>NZ_JBKQOT010000542.1:0-25612 GCF_052145395.1 Roseiarcus sp. | reverse complement strand
ACGGCGAGCTGTTTCGCGGCGCGAACGGGCTCAGCCCCGACCTTGGCGACTTCATGCTCCGCGCGCCGAGCGACGGCGGCGGACGGCTCGCCGACGCGGCCTCCGAAACCGCCGTGCTCGCCGACGCCGAAGCGCTGCTACGGCCCGGCGATCCCGAGGCGCCCTCGCGGCCAGACCGGGCGATGGCTGAGCTTCTCAAGCGCGCGGACGGCGGCGACGCCGCTTGCGCCCGCGTGCTCGCCAAGGCCGGCGAGTCCCTCGGCTTCGCCATCGCGAACCTCATCACGCTGTTCGCCCCTCCCAAGGTGATCGTCTCCGGGCGCGCGATGACGGCGAGCGAGCACTTCATCGCGCCGCTGCGCGCAACCGTCGCGGCGCTGCTGCCCGCGAGCCTCGCGGACGTGTCGGACATCGTCGTGCGCGAATGGAGCGAGCGAATTTGGGTTCAGGGCGCCGCAGCCATGACGCTGCGCGATCTCTACGGCGCGCCGTGGGGCACGACGGGCCCGGCGCCCGTTCGCGAACTTCACCCGGCTGAGACGGGAGCATCGTCATGACAAGCGTTCGTGTCGGCGTCATCGGCTGTGGCAACATCAGCGCCGCCTATCTCAAGGCGGCGAAGGCGTTTCCGATCCTGGACATCGTCGCCCTCGCCGACGCCAATCCGGAGGCGGCGCGGGCGCGGTCGGCCGAGTTCGACATTCCCGCCCAGTCGGTCGAGGACGTGCTCGCCGATTCAGCGATCGAGGTCGTCCTCAACCTCACGGTCCCCAAGGCTCATGTCGAGGTGGGTCTGAAAGCCATCGCCGCCGGCAAGCACGTCCATTCGGAGAAGCCGCTCGGCGTCACGGTCGCGGAGGCCCAACGCCTTGTCGAGGCGGGGAAAACTCGGGGACTTCGCATTGGATGCGCGCCGGACACGTTCCTGGGCGGCGCGCATCAGACCGCGCGCCAATGCGTGGACGGCGGGCTCATCGGGCGGCCAGTCGGCGGAACGGCCTTCTTCATGTGCCCGGGCCACGAGCGCTGGCACCCGAACCCGGGCTTCTACTACCTCGCCGGCGGCGGACCGATGCTCGATATGGGACCGTACTACGTCACCGACCTCGTCAACCTGCTGGGGCCCGTGGCGAGCGTCGTCGGCGTTGGGACGCGGACGCGGGCGGAGCGTCTCGTCACGAGTCCGCCGCTTGCCGGGACCCGCATTCCCGTCGAGGTCGCGACCCACGTGACCGGCGTGCTCACGTTCGTCAGCGGCGCGGCGGTGTCGGTGACCATGAGCTTCGACGTCCCCAGGCACCGTCACGTCCCGATCGAACTCTACGGCGAGGCCGGCTCGCTGATCGCGCCCGACCCCAACTTTTTCGGCGGCAAGGTCGAAGTCGCGACCGCGGCCGAGGACTGGCGCGAGGTCCCGACCCGCCACGCCTACGCCGACGGCAACTATCGCATCATCGGCCTCGCCGACATGGCCCAAGCGATCCGGACGGGCCGGCCGCATCGCGCGAGCGGCGACCTGGCGTTCCATGTCCTCGAAGTGATGGAGGCGTTCCAGAAATCGTCGCAGTCGGGCGCCGCGGTCGCCATCGCAAGCCGGCCGGAAAGGCCGGCGCCCATGCCGGAGTCGCTGAAGGTCGGCGAACTCGATTGAAAGCGTCCCTTCTCCCTGCGAAGGGCGTCGTGAGAACGCCCGCCTCTCGACGGGCTATGTCGGGAGAAGGTGGCGCGAAGCGCCGGATGAGGGGCTGCGCCAGCGATCGAACGCTAGCGCTGCCCTCACCCCAGCCCTCCGTCCGCGTCGCCGGGCCGGGCGGTCAAACCGAAAGGAAACGAAACCATGCGGGAAGCGCTCATCGTCTGGGGCGGCTGGAGCGGGCATGAGCCCGAAAAGTGCGCCCGGATCGTCGCCAGGATGCTCGAAGAGCAGGGCTTTAGGGTCTATGTCGAGAACACGACCGAGGCCTTCGCCGATCCGACCATCGCCGACATGAATCTCATCGTGCCGATCGTCACCATGTCGAAGATCGAAAAGGAGGAAGTCGAGAACCTGACCGCCGCGGTGCGGGGCGGCGTCGGGCTTGCGGGCTTCCACGGCGGCATGTGCGACGCCTTTCGCGAGAGCGTCGACTACCAGTTCATGTGCGGCGGCCAATGGGTCGCCCATCCCGGCGGAGTCATCGACTACCGCGTCGACGTGACCCGGCCCGACGACCCCATCATGCAGGGATTTGCCAGCTTCCCGTACCGGTCGGAGCAATATTACATGCACGTCGACCCTTCGAACGAGGTGCTCGCCACGACCACCTTCTCCGGCGAGCATGCGCCTTGGACGAAGGGCGTCGTGATGCCGGTCGTCTGGAAGCGGAGGCATGGCGAGGGCCGCGTCTTTTACAGCTCGCTCGGCCACGTCGCGGCCGAGTTCGATGTCCCCGAGATGCGCGAGATCTTTCGCCGCGGCATGCTGTGGGCGGCGCGGTGAGCGCCGTCATCCGCAATCCGATCCTGCCCGGCTTCAACCCGGACCCGTCGATCTGCCGCGTCGGCGACGACTATTACATCGCGACGTCGACGTTCGAATGGTATCCGGGCGTCCAGATCCATCACTCGCGCGACCTCGTGAACTGGCGGCTCCTCACACGCCCGCTCGATCGCGCTTCCCTGCTCGACCTCAGGGGCGAGCCCGATTCCTGCGGCGTCTGGGCGCCCTGTCTCTCCCACGCCGACGGACAATTCTGGCTCGTCTATACGGACGTCAAACGGCTCGACGGCGCCTTCAAGGACGCCCACAACTACATCGTCACCGCGCCCTCGATCGAAGGCCCGTGGTCGGAGCGATCCTACGTCAATTCCAGCGGCTTCGATCCGTCGCTGTTCCACGACGACGACGGCCGCAAGTGGGTCGTCAACATGGTCTGGAACCATCGCGACCCGGCCGGCGCGCATCTGAGACACCCCGCCTTCTTCGGCATCGCCCTGCAGGAATGGGATCCTCAGTCGGGCCGCCTCGTCGGAGAAGCGAAAACGATCTTCGCCGGAAGCCCGCACGGCCTCGTCGAAGGCCCGCATCTCTTCAAGCGCAAAGGCTGGTACTACCTGACGACGGCCGAGGGCGGCACCGGTTACGACCACGCCGTGACGATGGCGCGTTCCCGCCAGATCGACGGGCCCTACGAGCTTCACCCGAACGTCCATCTCATCACGTCGAAGGACGCCCCCGAGGCGCCGCTGCAGCGCGCCGGACACGGACAGATCGTCGAGACGCCCGACGGGCAGGTCTACCACACCCACCTTTGCTCCCGCCCGCTTCCCGGCCAGAGGCGCTCGCCGCTCGGCCGCGAGACGGCGATCCAGAAGTGCGTCTGGGGCGGCGACGACTGGCTCTATCTCGCCCACGGCGGACAGATTCCGGCGCTCGAAGTCGCGTCCCCGTTTCCGGCCCAACGCGAGCCGAAGCCCACGCTGCACGCTTATGCGTTCTCGCCCGAGGCCGGCCTGCCGCTCGACTTCCAATGGCTGCGCACGCCGCATCCCGAGCGAATTTTCTCGCTCTCGGCGCGGCCGGGCTGGCTCAGGCTCATTGCACGCGAGTCGATCGGCTCGTGGTTCGAGCAGGCGCTCGTCGCGAGGCGGCAGGAACATTTCGCGTATCGCGCCGAGACGGAGCTCGATTTCGCCCCGCGGAACTTCCAGCAGGCGGCGGGGCTCGCGGCCTACTACAACCGCGCCAAATTCCATGCGCTGGCGGTAACGTGGGATGAGGCGAGGGGGCGGTCGCTGACCCTCCTGAGCTCTACGGGCGACCGCGAGGGCCGGCTGAGCTTCCCGCTCGCCGCGCCGGTCCCGCTCGGCGACGGGCGGGTCAGGCTCGCCGTCCGGGTCGACCGCTCGGACTTGCAGTTTGCTTATGCCGAAGCCGGCGGCGCATGGCGCGAGGTCGGCCCGATCCTCGACGCGTCGATCGTCTCCGACGAGGCCGGCGCCGGCGAACACGGATCGTTCACCGGCGCCTTCGTCGGCCTCATCGCCTTCGATACGTCCGGCGGCGCAATCCCCGCCGACTTCCGCCATTTCCGCTACGAGGGCCGCGACGCGCCTTAGCCGATCTCCCGGGGACCGTTTGGCGCGCCCGGATTGACGCATGGCGTTCGCCCCTCGTCCCGTCTCCTGGTCCAGCCAAAAGTCTTGCGCGCTGCAATGAAATGATCCTGATGCAGGGTGCGTCAAAATGACAAGTTGCCCTTAGACCTTCCAGGCGTCACATAAGGTCCGGCGAAACTGGAACGAGAAGAGTACAGGTTACAGGTATCGGTGGATTGTAATACGGTGGTTTGATCTACGCTTTCCAGTTTCGCCACCCCAAGAAATTTACGGGCGTCCGGGGCGTCTCGCGCCAAAAATGAAGGCGCGTCCACAGTGTCATGCGAAGGGACATCCATGGTCGATCGACGCCTGGTTTCCGACAAAATCGCCCGGTCCGACCTCATGGATCCGGGTGAGGGGCTTGCGATTGCTCGTCTGCGAATGATGATCGCGCGCAGCGAAGGTCGCAAGCACCGCCGCGATTTCGCCGAAGCCATCCGTCGCGTGGAGGCCGGCGCGACGCGCCCTTGAGGCCACGAACAGGGCGATTCCAAAAGCAGGAACGCCTGGCGCAGCGGATCGACGCGGCTCAGGCCAGTCCAGCGTGAACGGCGCGCCTTCGAAGCCCATCTCGCCGCGGCCGATCTCGACGACGGCCGCGCTGGGCTGACCGTTGCGCTTGAGCGCGTCGTCGGCCAGCGCAACGAGGCGCGAGCGCGGCGGTTTGAAGCCCCTCGTTATCAGGGCTTGGCGCGTGAGAGCGCGGCGGCGCGCCCGGCAGCCGCGTAAAGGTTCACCCGGGAATAGACGCCGAAGGCCGAACCGTCGTCGAGAAAGCCACCGCCGGGTCCTTCCGTCTCGGTCAGGATGCGGTTCACCTCGGCGAGGGTGAGCTTGGGGAAAGCCGCCGTCAGCAGATTCCCGGCTTCGGGCGGCAACGCGCCGACGTCCTCGACCTTGTCTGCGTTTTGCGGATGCGCGATCGCGAGCCCGTAAGTCTGCAAGGGTGTCGCCACAGGTCGCCTCGAGCGCCTTCGTGAGCTCCGCCCGCGCGGTCGCGACCGCTCCCCGGAAGTCGCCGATGATCGCCGGGACCTGAGTCTCGGACGTCGCGGTCATCGTGGCGACGTCCTTCACGCCAGGTCTAGCGTGAACGGCGCGCCTTCGAAGCACATCTCCCCGCGGCCGATCTCGACGATGGCGGCGGTCATCCGCCCGCCGCGTTCGAGCGCGTGGTCAGCGAGGGCGACGAGGCGGGCGTTGGGCGTCGCGGTCGGCGAAGCGGCGCGGAGCGCGCGGGCGACCGCGAACTCGTCGCGCGCCGGGTTCAGCGCGCAGGCGGCGATGAAGGCCGCGGCGGTCGAGCGGCTGACGCCGGCAAAGCAATGGATCACCATCGGCTCGGCGCGGTCCCAGTCGCGGACGAAGTCCAAGAGGTCGTCGAGGTGCTCGCGCTCCGGGAACACCTCTCCCGGGTTCGGCGCGATAATGTCGTGGACGGCGATATAGCGATGCCGATGAGGCGCGATCTCGATCGGGCGCGGCACCGGCGTCCCGGGGCTGATCAGCGTAACGAGCGAGCGGGCGCCGGTTCGTGTGACCGTCTCGCTGATCCGGGCGAGCGAGCAGACATGCAGGCGCGGCATCGGATGTCTCCTGTTTTGGGGGCGGAGACCTTCTACGCCTTCGCGGCAGCGGCGTCGAGTTCTACGAAGCGATCGAGGAAGCGGGCCTCCGCATCGTCCGGACGCATCGGCTCGAGGAAATGGATGAAGCGGCGGACCGGAACGGTCGGCTCGCCGAACAGCTTCCGCGCCTCGCCCTCGGCGAAACCCGCGAGCGCCGTCGCCTCCATGAAGGCCGAGAGCCGGTCGGCCGCCTTGATCCGCTTCGTAAGCTCCGGAGCGAGATCGGGGGGCAGGCCGAAGCGAATGTGGATCGCGCGCATGAGCCGCGTCTCAATCCGGCGGTAGTCGCCGCCGACCGCCGCCTTGAAGGGCGAAATGAGGTCGCCGATCACGTATTCCGGTCCGTCGTGGAGAAGCGCCGCCAGCCGCTCGCGCTGAGACGGCGCGGGCTCGGCGGCCGAAAACAGCGCCTCGACCAGCAGCGCGTGCTGCGCGACGGAGAAAATCTCCGGCCCGTGCGTCTGGCCGTTCCATCGGGCGACCCGAGCGAGGCCATGGGCGATGTCGCCGATCTCGACGTCGAGCGGCGACGGATCGATGATGTCGAGCCGCCGGCCCGAGAGCATCCGCTGCCACGCGCGATGGCGGACGCGGTCGCTCATGCCGGAAAGTCTCGCGCGAGCGCGCGGCAGGCTTCGTGCCGGCAGCAGGCGACGAGATGGTCGTTCACCATGCCCGTCGCCTGCATGAAGGCGTAGACGATCGTCGGGCCGACGAAATTGCCGCCGCGGGCGCGCAGGTCCTTGGCCATCGCCCGCGACTCGTCGCTCTCCACGGGAATGTCGGCGAGGCTCTTGCGCTGCGGCTCAATCGGCCGTCCGCCGACGAAGCTCCACAGGCGCCGCGCGAAGCCCTCTTTTTCCATCAGGTCGAGATAGATGCGGGCGAGCGCCTGCGTCGCCTCGATCTTGGCGCGGTTGCGCACGATGCCGGGGTCGGCCATCAGCGCCGCCTTCTTGGCGTCGTCCCAGCGCACGATCTTGTCCGGCTCGAAGCCGTCAAAGGCGCTCCGGAACGCCGGTCGCTTGCGTAAGATTGTTATCCACGACAGGCCGGCCTGGAACCCGTCGAGCACGAGCTTCTCGAACAGGGCGCGGTCGTCCTATTCGGGCGCGCCCCATTCCTCGTCGTGATAGGCGAGGTAGAGCGGATCGACGCCGGGCCAGGGACAGCGGTGCAGTCCATCGGCGTGCGGCACGACGACAACGACGCGGGGCGGCTTTTCTCGCTCGGCCATCGAATCCTCGAAGAATCGGCTCGGCAGTCTTGGCGCTTGGCCGCCCCGCGGGCAAGGTCAGATGAGCGTCGCGCGCTCGGCGGCGCGGATCGGCGCGGCGAGCGCTTCTTGCACGCGCGCGTCATCGTTGGCGACCCGGTTGACCAACGGCCCGACCTCGACCAATTCGAGCGCCTCATCGGGCGCGGGCGTCAGGAGCCGCAGCGCCTTCACCGCGTCGACGCCGTCGACGTCGAGCCAGGCGGAGAAGTTTTCGGGCTCGATGATCGCCGGCATCCGGTCGTGAAGGCGCCCGACGAGCGCGTTGGCCGCGGTGGTGACGATGCAGGCGGTGTCGATCTCGCCGCCGGTCGGATCGCTCCAGGTCTCATAGAGGCCGGCGAAACCCATCGGCTCGCCGGAAACGCGGCGCACGAGATAGGGCCGTTTGCCCGCCGCGCCCCGCCCGCCCGGCGCCTTGCGCCACTCGTAGAAGCCGTCGGCGATCACGAGGCAGCGGCGCCGCTTGAGCGCAGCGCGGTAGCTCGGCTTCTCGGCGACCGACTCGGCGCGCGCATTGATGATCAGCGGGAAGACCTTCGGGTCCTTGACGAAGCCCGGCAAGAAGCCCCAGCGGACAAGGCGGAAGCGCCGCCTCTCGCCGCCACTGTGCGGCTCGGCGAGGACGATCGGGATCGGCTGGGTCGGCGCGATATTGAAGCGCGGCGGAAAGTTCGGCGTCTCGGCATAGGCGAAATAGGCCCGCACCGCCTCGGGCGGCAGAGTGATCGCGTAACGTCCACACATTGCTCGTCTCCGTCCGGCGTCGCGCTCCGCCGGGCCCGAATTAACCTATTTGAAGGTAATGCGTCGCCTTCGCCGGGCAACCTCCCTAAAATGCCGTCCGATGTCGATGGATCCCCACATATCGCTGATTGCGCTGAGCGAATCCAACGCCCGCGACGCCGCGATGTCCGCCGCCCTGACCTATGTCGGCGAAGCTTTCGCGCTCGCGGCGCTCGATGGCGTCGAGCCGCAGGATCTGGCCGAGGCCGCGCTCTGCGCCGCGATGTGCGAACTCGTCGCCGTCCATGGCGAGGACGGCGCGGCGCGGATCGCCGCACGGCTTGCCGACCGCACGGCGGCAGGCGAGTTTTCCGTCAGCCGGCGACAATAGTCCTTCCCTTCGGCGCCCTTCGCGGCGCAAAATGCGGCCCCGCGGGGAGGGCGACATGCGCAGGCGCCATTTGCTGGTCATCGCGGCGATCGTCGCGTTCGGCGAGACCGCCTCGGCGAACGACTCGACGGCCGAAGTGACCACCCGCGGACTCGGGCTCGACAAGAGCGCCGACATCGTCCTCAAGTCCGAGGACCTGGCGATTTCGATAAAGGAGATCGTCGTCCGCTATCGATTCTTCAACGGCGGAACGGGGGACAAGACGGTCACCGCGGCCTTCCGTCACGCCCATTTCACACCGACGCGCGATCTCGATATTCTCATCCTCTATCGTCCAAGGCCCTGAGTTCCAACGCGAGAGGCGCATTCCCATGCCGTTCAAAGCTGTGCGAGCCGACAAGACCGAGGCCGGACAGGACGTCCGTTTCGTCCAGATGGAGGAATCCGAACTGATGGACGGCGACGTGACGATCCGCGTCAGCGATTCGACCGTCAACTACAAGGACGGGCTCGCGCTGTCGGGCAAGTCGGCGGTGATCCGGCGCTTCCCGATGATCCTCGGCATCGATCTCGCGGGTGTCGTCGAGACGTCGAGCCATTCGGGCTTCGCCCCCGGCGACGAGGTGATCCTCAACGGCTTCGGCCTCAGCGAGACGCATTTCGGCGGCTACGCGGAAAAGGCGCGCGTCAAGGGCGACTGGCTGGTCAAGGCGCCTCAAGGCCTCAGCCGCCGCGAAGCGATGGCGATCGGCACGGCCGGCTACACCGCAATGCTCTGCGTGATGGCGCTCGAGCGGCACGGAATGACGCCTGCCGCCGGCCCCGTGCTGGTGACCGGCGCCGCCGGCGGCGTCGGGTCGACCGCGATTTCGTTGCTGGCCGACAAGGGGTGGAAGGTGATCGCCTCGACCGGACGGGGGAGCGAAGCGGACTATCTCAAGAGCCTGGGCGCGTCGGAGATCGTCGACCGGGCGACGCTCTCCGCGCCCGGCACGCCGCTCGGCAAGGAGCTTTGGGCGGCGGCCGTCGACAGCGTGGGCTCGACCACGCTCGCCAATGTCCTCGCGCAGACCCGTTACGGCGGCGCTGTCGCCGCCTGCGGTCTCGCCGGCGGCATGGATCTCCCGGCGACGGTGGCGCCGTTCATTTTGCGCAGCGTGGCGCTGCTCGGCGTCGACAGCGTCCAGCGTCCGATGCCCGACCGCCTCGAGGCCTGGCGTCGGTTGGCCAGCGACCTCGATCGCGCCAAGCTCGCTGCAATCACCCATACGATCCCGTTCGACCAGGTCTTCGAGGCTGGGCGCAAGATCCTCAAGGGCGAGATTCGCGGCCGGGTCGTGGTCACGATCGGTTGATCGGCCAGCGATTGTCAGGAACCATCGTTCGTCCTATGCGTTGCGCGGCGCGCCGCGTCGTTTCCGGCGCGCCCCGAACAGCGACATGACGATGAGCCCTGACGATTTCAGCCTGCTTCTCGGTCCCGACGTACCGTCGCATTTCTTCGCCGCGGGGGAGGTCATCTTCCGCGAGGGCGACCGGGGTGAAGGCTTCTTCGTCATCCGTCGCGGCACTGTGGAGATCCGATCCGGGAACCGTCTCCTCGAAACGCTTGGCGAGAACGAGATCTTTGGCGAGATGGCGCTGATCGACGGCGAGCCGCGCAGCGCCGACGCCGTCGCCAAGACCGACGCGATCGTCGCGCCGATCTCTGAAAAGCAGTATATCTTCCTGGTGAAACATACGCCCTATTTCGCCCTCAAAGTCCTACGCGTGCTCGCACGGCGGCTCCGGGCCCAAAACAGGGCGTCGTAAGGACGGGGCTCGGCCGGCCAGCCATTACCCCGCCGCGGCTACGCGAAGATCTCGACGGCCTCGCGGCCCTTGGCGGTCTCGACGACCCGCATCGTTACGGGCTGGCCGCCGACGAGGCGGCCGACCCGGGTACGGTTGAAGATCGAGCAGTGGACAAATACGTCCCGGCCGAAGTCGTCGGCGGCAACGAAGCCGAAGCCTCTGACCTCGTCGAACCACTTGACCTTCCCGGTGACCTCAGTCGCCGAGGCGAGGTCCGCGGCCGGTCGCTGCGTCCGGCACGGCTCCCGCCGGGCCGGGCGGCTCGGAACGACCGCCGTCGAGGCGTCGATGGCGAGAACGCGCGTGACCTGCCGGCCGCGCGGCCCGTCCTCCAGCACGAAGCTGATCGTCGCGCCCGAGGGGACCGTCTCAAGCCCAAAGTGGCGCAGCGCCTTGGCGTGAAGGAAAGCGTCGCCCTGCCCGTCGGGCATGTCGAGGAAACCGTACCCCTTGTCGACGCGGAACCACTTGACGGTCGCGACGGTCGATTCGTCTTCCGGCGTCGCCGTAACCATTGACGACTCGACAGGGGTTTCGGCGAAGGAAAGAGCGCCGAGGCTCACGTTCATGTTCATCGTTAGAAGTCTCCTTCGCATCAACTCCCGCGCGGCGGCCGGGGCCGCGCGCGACATTCGGATGGAATGCGACCGGACCCGAGCCGGCGCAACAATCACCCGAGCCGTATCCTCGCCCCTATGAGCAGGTCCGGCGACGGTTTCGGCGGCCGAACGAAGGCGGGGGCGTTGATCGCTGGCTCCGGCGTTGCTCGAATTTGCCATTCCAGATTCCCCGGGGGCCGAAGGACGGCGATCTCCGCGGCCGCGATCAGGCTCGCCGCGACGAGCGGCCGCCCGATGCGGCGCCCCACGCTCCGCCCGATGTCGTCCGCGTCGACAGCGCTAGCGGACTCCCGTCGGAAGACTCTCTCTTGGCTCTCCCTCATTTGTCGACCCCCCAGCAATCGAGGAGGCGCGCCTTCGCTCTGCGCCGCGCGTCAGCGCGAGGCGAGCGCCTTTCGTTTTGGACGATTTTCGCTTGCCCGTTGACGTACGATTGTCCACCGCGTGAACTGGCGCAATTGTGGATTCTACGTAGCCGTCTACGTGTCATTTGCCGCGGTCCTGCGGCCGGCGAGAGACGGCCGGAATCGGCGAAGGCAAACTGTGCGGAAGGCGCTGCGGCGCTAATCGAGACCGTCGGGCTCCAATCGGAATCCCGCCCCGCGGACGCTCACGATAAACCGCCTCTCTCCCGTCGGATCGAGCTTTCGGCGTAGGGTTCCGACCTGAACGTCGACGACGTTGGTCTTGACGTGGGACTTACTTCTCCAGATGTCCTCGAGCAGTTGTCGACGCGACAAAGTTTGCTTGGGGTGACGAGCGAAATATTCCAGCAGCGTGAATTCTCGCGGAAGCAGGTCTACCGATCGGCCCATGCACCGAACGGCGCGCCCGACGAGATCGATCTCGATCGCTCCGACGTGGAGGACCGTCTTGCGGTCCTCGCGGCAGCGGCGCAGCAGCGCCTCGACTCGCGCTGTCATCTCGCGGAGATCGAACGGCCGAGCGAGATAGTCGTCGGCTCCCGACCGGATATAGGCGATACGCTCCTCGACGGACTCGGAGACGCCGACGACCATGACCGGCGTCTGGTCGTCCGCCGCCCGGAGCGCCTCAACGACCTTGAGGCTATCCGATCCGTCGGCCCCGCGTTCGACAATGATCGTCGAAGCGCCGTGCAAGCTGCCAACGCGCAGGCCCTCCCGCACGGACGAGGCGATCTGAACGACGAAGCCGGCGCCTTCCAACGCCGTACGCATGGCCTCGGCGAGATCGCTGTCGTCCGCGATGATGAGAATGGCGCCGCGCTTCGGCGCCAGACCTGCACCGGCGCGCCAAGGGATGGCGTTCCTGAATTCAGCCGGGTTCGAAACACTCATTCGCTTGGCCTTTGCGACCCGCGTTATCTCAGCCCCTGCCACAGCAGCCTGCGCCACCTTTCCCAAATCGCGCGGCGGCGGGTTTCGCACGAGTCGGGATCGGAATCGGCCCCAACGGCGCGAACTATCCAATACAATTCCGTCATTGAAGGCGGACGGCAATACGGGATTCTACTTAGAAGCGCTCAAGTCTTCGTGACCGCTCGCTGGCGCCTTTCAAGCATGCGGGAGCCACGCTCGCGGCTGTTTACCCTCTATCGCAAGGTCGCCCGGTCGCAAATGACAGGCGTTCCAAGAGCGGCGCCGGCTTACGAGAGCTTGCGTCAGTTGCGCTCGACGTTCAGGAACATTCGGACCAATTCGGAGAGGCTGCCCGCTTGGGTTTTTTTCATCACGTTCGCGCGGTGGACCTCGACGGTCCTCGGACTAATTCCCATTTCGTAGGCGATGATCTTGTTGGGCTGGCCCCGCACCAGCCGGTCGAGCACTTCGGTTTCACGCGCGGTGAGCGTGGCGAGCCGCGCCTGCGCCTCCTGGACGCTGTGGGCGTTCAGCTGCGAGTCGCGACCGACGTCGAGCGCGCGGCGGACGGCGTCGATCAGGTCTTCGCCCTGGAACGGCTTTTCCAGCAAATCGACTGCGCCCTTTTTCATCGCCCGCACGGCCAACGGAACGTCGGCATGGCCGGTGACGACGATAACGGGCAGCGCGACCCCCAGCCGGGCGATCTCGGCCAGAAGGTCCATGCCGCTCATGCCCGGCATGCGCACGTCGGTGACGATGCAACCCGCAGGCTTCGAGTCGAGTTCGGCGAGGAACGCGTCGGCGGAAGCGTAGGTCTGCACCTCCAGTCCTTCGTTAAGGAGGAACATCCGGATCGAGTCCCGCAAGGCCTCGTCGTCGTCGATCACGTGCACGGTCGGGGGAGGCGTCATTCGTCGCCCTCCTCCGCCGCCAGCGGCAACGTGAAGCTGAACACCGTCCCGCCGCGCGGATTCGATTGAGCCCGGATGCGCCCGTAATGGGCCTCGATGATCGACTTCGAAATCGACAAACCTACGCCCATTCCACTCGCTTTGGTCGACGTCAAGGGCTCGAAAAGGCGCTCCTCGACCAAGTCGGCCAGGCCAGGGCCGTTATCGGAGATATCACAGCGGATCATACCGTCATCTTCGAGCGCGGTCGATACCGCGACCCGCCCGCCCAGCGGGTCTCCGATCGCCTCGAGCGCGTTGCGAAGCAGATTGGACAGGACCTGGCCGATCTGGACGGGGTCCATCACGACAATGTCGCGCGCGGCGGAAAGATCGAGCGCCAGCGCCGCTCCGCGCGCCTTGGCGACGGAAAACGACTCGGCCGCGACCTTTTCGATCAGCGCGTGCAAACTCTGGAAGGTCTTGTCCGGCTCGCCGCGACCGACGAAGTCGCGGAGATGGCGGAGGATGTCGCCCATGCGCGCCACCTGCGCCACCGCCCGCGCGATCGCGTCCTCAACCGGCGCGGCGCGCAGATGGGGCGGCTTCTGGAGCATGCGGCGCGCCGTCTCGAGATAGACGCCCATCGCCGCCAACGGCTGGTTGAGCTCGTGCGCCAGCGCGCCGGCCATGCCGCCGATCGCGGTCAGACGCTGGGCCGCCAGCTGATCGATGCGCGACTCGATCCGCCGCCGCTCCGACAGGTCGCGAACAAACCCCACGAACATGAGGTCGTTGTAGACCGCCGCCTCATTGATCGAGAGTTCGATCGGAAACAGCGTGCCGTCGTTCCGTCGTCCTTCGGATTCGCGACCCGTTCCGATGATCCTGGCTACGCCCGTCTCGAGGTAGTTCGCAATATAGCCGTCGTGCCGCTCGGCATGGCGCGGCGGCATCAGCATGCGTACGTTGCGGCCGATCACCTCGTCGCGATCATAGCCGAACATTCTCTCGCCGGCAGCATTGACCCATTGGACGACGCCTTTGATGTCGATTGAGATGATTGCGTCCTTCGCGCCATCGAGAACCGCAGCCAACTGCGCCACGGTCCGCACGGCGGTATCCGCCATGCGCTTGCGCTCGGTGACGTCCTCGACCGGCCTGACAACCCAACGCGGCTCGCCCGCGGCGTCGTGCGTCATGGACACGCTTTCGCGCACCCAGATCAGCTCACCGTCTTTGCGCAGGCGCCTGTGCTCGTTCACGTAGGCCGGGACCTCCCCGTGCAGGATCTGGTCGGCTAGGTCAGAGATCTCTTCCCGATCCTCCGGATCGACGGTATCGACGAGCCGCATCGCCTCAGTTCTCCGGTCGTATATCCCGTCAGCTGGCAATAGGCTTCGTTCGCCTCTACGATCGTCCCGTCGGCGTTCGCCATCACGAAGCCGATGGCCGCCTCCGCAAAGGCGTTGCGGAATTTTTCCTCGCTTTCGCGCAGCGCTGCTTCGGCCCTCTTCTGCGCCGAAATGTCCTCGGCTGACATGATCACGCCGCCGATCGCCCCGGACGAATCCGTCCATGGAAACACGGCCCAGCGCAGCCAGCGCACCCGACCGACGTCGTCGACCCAAAAGTCAGAGTTGTCGCTGTGGAACTCGCCCGATTTCACCAGTTCGTGGATCGCCTTCCATCGTTCCGGAAGGTTGGGATTGACGGCATAGTGGTTGACGCCGACCAGACTGGCGAGGCCCCGCCCGTAATTGGCGAGCCAGCGTGCGCTCGCCGCGACATAGGTCATGTCGCGATCGAACATCGCGACCTCGATCGGGGCCTGCTCGACGAACCTTCGGATGTGCGCCTCGCTGTTCTGCGCCGCCTGCTCGGCGGTCCTGACGTCGGTGATATCGCGGCAAACACCGATCATCCGGATCGGCCGGCCCGCATCGAAATAGACCTGACCGCGCGCGCCCATCCATCGCAGCGCGCCATCGTTCTCCCGGCGGATGCGGTACTCGGCGTGATAGAGGCCGTCGCCGGCGGGATCGTAAGCGGCCGCGAGCGCTGCATCGATCTTCGGCCCGTCCTCGGGGAGGGCGAGGCCGCGGACCCGTTCCCGATTGACGACGCCTTGCGCAGACAGTCCGAAGATGGCGCGCATCGCGTCCGTGTCGGCCGCCGCGTTCCTGACGATGTCGAGGTCGAATGTCCCCATGCCCGCCGCCGAAGCAAGGCGAAAACGCTCGCTCGCGATCAGAAGCTTCTCGGCGACCTTCCGCCGGCCCTCGGCCTCCCCGAGACGCAACAAGGCGCGCTGCAAGGCTTCTCCCAGCGCGCAGACAGCGGTCGAATAGAAAAGAAAGCCGCAGAACCGCAGCGCAAAGTCGGCGGTGAGCGCCGGCGGAAACCACAGCGGGCTGGCGAGAACAGCCACCAGCGCGGCGCCGATCCCGGGAACGGAGCCGCCGAGGGCCGCCGCCATCGCCACGCCTGGATAAAACACGAGGTAGGGATAGTCCGGCCGATAGCCGAGAGCCGCGATCCGAATCGCCACCCATGGCAGGCCGGCGGCGGCGCCGATCACGAATCTCCAGGGCCAGTTCAGCCCGCGAACGAGGGCTATGACGCCCGCAACTCCGCCGGGCCGGGCCCGGCCTCCGCGGGAGCGCGCTTCGCCTCCGCACTCGCGTCGATGATCCAGCTCTTGAAAGTCCGAACCCAATCGTCGCCTGCCGCCCCCCGCCGGCCGCGAAGGCCTTCGGAATGGTTCTTCCAGACGCAACTGTGGTCTGAAACGGAGTTTCGTGCAAGCCGTCGGCCGGGCAGCCGTCGGCCGGGCGGTCAGAAGCCCTGCGGTCAGGCGACCTTGGCGAGCGCGATCGCCCTCGCCCCGCGCTGCACGCGCGGCAGCGCAACGATGGCCACCGCCCCTTCCCCGGCGCGCGAGGCGAGGCGCAGCGTTCCGCCGTGCAACTCGACCAGCGAATTGGCGATGGCGAGGCCAAGCCCGGAGCCTTTCATACCGTTCGCCATGACGGCGTCGCCCTGTTCGAACGGCCGTCCGAGCCGTTTGATGTCCTCGGCCTCGATTCCAGGACCGTTGTCCTCGACATAGAAATAGATGCGGTCAGCGATCGCCTCGGCGCCGATTTCGACCGCGCCGCCTTCGGGCGCGAACTTCACGGCATTGCGCATGAGCGTCGTGAGGATGCGCTCGACCGCCGCCGCGTCGGCTTCGATGGCCATCTCGGGTTCGACCGCGACCGCGATGGAAACACGCTTCTCGCGCGCTGTCGCCGCGACGTCCTGCACCGCGCGGCCGACCGCCTCGTCAGCGCGAAAGCGGCTGTAGCTCAGCCGCTCGCGGCCGGCTTCGAGTCGGGACATGTCGAGAATGTCGCTGACGACGTGAAGCAGGTACTCGCCGCTGGACAGGATGTGCTGGCAGTAATCGCGATATTTCTCCGATCCGAGCGGACCGAACGTCTGGCTGCCCATCAGCTGCGAGAAACCGATGATTGCATTGAGAGGCGTGCGCAACTCGTGGCTCATGTTGGCGAGAAACTCGGCCTTGGCGCGATTGGCGGCTTCCGCCTGGGCCTTCTGCTCGTGATAGCGTTCGGCGAGGTCGACCAGCTGCTGCGCCTGCTCCTCGAGCGAGCGGCGCGACTGGCGCAGTTGCGCGACCGTCGCCAGCAACAGGCGCTCGGAGTTCATCAGCTGTTCTTCATGCTCTTTGAGGGCGGTGATGTCGGTTCCGACCGACACGAAGCCGCCGTCGCGGGTGCGCCGCTCATTGACCTGCAGCCATCGTCCGTCCGCCAGGCGCGCCTCGTAGGTGCGCGCTTCGCGCCCGGCCGAGAACGACTCTCCGGCGTTCCGCGCCGTCGCCAGACCGCCGTAAGGCGCGCCCGAGCGGACAAGGGACTCCGGAATATTGTGCAGGCGCTGGTACTTGGAGTTGCACAGCACCAACTGATGACTGGAATCCCACAGGACGAAAGCCTCTGAAATCGCATCGATCGCCTCGCGCAGGCGTTGATCGGCCGTCGCCGACTCCTCCGCCTCGCGCTTGCGCTCGGTGACGTCGAAGGCGATGCCGACCAGGGTCGCCCCGCCGGTTTCTTCGTCCTCGACCACTTCCGCGCGCTTGCGAAGCCACACCCATCGCCCGTTAGCCGCGCGCATGCGAAACTCGACGTCGACGTAGTCGCCCGCCCGCTCGACGGCGAGCCGCGCGAGCGTCTCGAGGCTCATGTCCTCGGGATGAACGAGCGACTGCAAGTCCGCGACCGTCCAGTGACCGGACCGTTCGGCCAGATCGAGCACGCCGAACATAGAGGCTGACCAGACGATCCAGCCGCGGTTGAGATCCCAGGTCCACAAGCCGCAGCGGCCGCGGTTGAGCGCCAGATTGACGCGGGCGCGGCGGGCGGATTCTTCGCGCAAGCGCTTGAGCCGCGCCCGCGCGTCGGCGGCGTAGAGACCGGCCGCCGCGAGGATGAGGGCGACCGTGAAGGCGAGCAGGACCACGGTCACAGTCGCCGCGCGACGCCAGGCCGCAAGGTGCGGCTCGACCGGAGAGGCGAAGACGACGCGACCGCTCGTCGCCGCCAGAGGCCGCGCGACGACGAAGCGATCGCCTGCCCGATCGTCGGTCACGCGCGCGGCCTCCGACTGGCCGCTCTGAACCGGAAGCGCGTCGTCCACGTCGGGCTCGGACCCGGATTCCGAAGCGGGCGGATCGGCCGCGATCTTCCGACCTCTAGCGTCGATCAGCGCAGTCCTAGCCAGCCGTTCCGCCGGATTGGCGTCGAGAACCCGGCGCAGCACCTCGGCGGGCGACGTTTTCGGCTGCAACTGAAGCGCCGCGTCGAGCTCAGCCGCGACGATCCTCGCACGCATCCCGACCTCGAGGGCCGCCTCGGTGAGAGCGACCTCGCGCTCGGCGCGCAGATGCTGGAAGGTGAGCAGTATCGCGGCCATGACGGCCACGGCCAGGGCGAGCGTCGCGACCGGCGGGGTCGGGGATCGCCGCGTTGCGGCGCCGCGCGCCGCAACACGCGTTTCGGCGCTCTCGGCGCCCATCCGCCAAGCCTTGTCGTCCAGGCACGCCTCCGCATGTGCCGCGTTCGCACGCGTCATTGTTTTCCCCAGACCCAGCAGAACTTAATCTTCGGGTAACCGCCGACGCCCGAATCAGTACGATAAGAATCCTTGTGTGAATCTTTGTCCAGCCCCTTGACGGAGCCAGACTCGCATTTTTCAAGGGCTGGGGAAAACGGCAGGCGGCCGCCGGAGCGGTACGCGGTTCGGCGGCTCAAGGCGAAAAACCTTGCCTCGCCTGGCGCGACTGTCGCCCGCCTTACCCTAGGCTACGCGTCACGATGTCGCGCACGTCCGGCGACAGTGACGGAAGGGCGGCGATCCGCTTCAGCATCGCCTCGGCGCGATCGCGGCGCGCCTCCTCGAGCGAACGCCACGAGCGCATGGCGGTGAGAAGCCGGGCGGCGACCTGCGGATTGGTCGGGTCGAGCGCGACCACGATTTCCTCGAGGAAGGCGAAGCCCTCGCCGTCCAACCGGTTGAACTGGGTCTGGTTGGCGGTGAAGCCGCCGACCAGCGCCCGCACCCGGTTCGGATTTGACATCGAGAAGCCTCGGTGACTCATCAGTCCGCGCACCCGGTCGAGCGTCTCGCGCTCGGGGATCTGCGCCTGCAGGGCGAACCACTTGTCGAGGATCAGCGGCTCCATCGCATAGCGGCGGCTGAAAGCGTCGGATGTGTGCTCGCGGGCCGAATTCGGCTTCCACACGATCTGGGTCAGGGCGCCGAACCGCTCGGTCATGTTGTCCGCGTCCCGCAGCTGCTTGTGCGCCCGGGCGAGGCCGTCGATGATGTTGCCGTCGGCATAATGAGCGAGCGCGACGTTGCGCAGCGCCCGTCGTCCGGCCGACTCGGCGTCGGGGCTGAACGGCCGGGGGTCCGCCAGCCAATCGTGCAAATCGGCGAGCGCGTCGCCGTGCTTGCGGCCGAGCGCGCCGCGCAGCGCCTTGCGCGCCGCGTAGATCGCGTCAGGATCCACGTCCTCGCCGATTTCGCGGGCGATGTCGGCCTCGGTCGGCAGGGTCAGCGCCAGCGCGGCGAACGCCGGATCGATGCGGCCGCCGCGCGCGTCGTCGATCAGCGCGCCGAACGCCGCGATCAGCCCGGCGTTGCGTTCGGGCGCCTTGCCGGCGCGGATCGCCTTCACACTGCGCAGCAGCACACGTGTGACGAGGCTCTGCAAGGCCTGCCAGCGGTTGAAGTTGTCCGGGTCGTGCCGGGAGAGCACGGCGAGATCGTCCTCGGTCACATCGTCGTCGACGTTGACCGGCGCCGAGAAGCCGCGCAGGAACGACAGGGCGGGGCGGCGCGGCACGTCGCGGAAGACGATGGAGCGCTCGGCTTCGTCGAGGATGAATACGCCCGAGGCGAGTTCGTCCGCCGTCGCGTCGGCGGACGCCAGCCGGATATCGTCGCCCTGCGGGTCGACGAGACCGAGCGCGAGCGGCATGGTTGCGGGCAGCTTGGTCGGCTGTCCGGGCGTCGGCGCAAGCGTCTGGGCGATGTCGAGGCGATACGTCCGGGCCTGCGGATCGTAAGCCGTGCGCACCCGCAACTTCGGCGTGCCGGCCTGCGAATACCAGCGCACGAAGCGGCTGAGATCGCGGCCCGATACGTCGGCGAAGCAGCCGATGAACTGCTCCACCGTCGCAGCCGAGCCGTCGTAGCGATGGAAATACATGTCCATGCCGGCCCGGAACGCGTCGTCGCCGATCAGGCGCTTGAGCATCCGGATGACCTCGGCGCCCTTCTGGTAGACGGTCGCCGTGTAGAAGTTGCTGATCTCGTTGTAGACCTCGGGTCTCACGTTATGCGCGAGCGGCCCGGCGTCCTCGGGAAACTGCGCCGAGCGCAGCGCCCGCACCTCGGCGATCCGTTTGACCGGCGCCGAGCGCATGTCCGCCGAGAACTCCTGGTCGCGGAAAACCGTCAGGCCCTCCTTGAGGCAGAGCTGGAACCAGTCGCGGCAGGTCACCCGGTTGCCGGTCCAGTTGTGGAAGTATTCGTGCGCGATCACGCCCTCGATGTTGGCGTAGTCGTCGTCGGTCGCCGTCTCCTGCGAGGCGAGGACGTACTTGTCGTTGAAGACGTTGAGGCCCTTGTTCTCCATCGCGCCCATATTGAAGTCGGAGACGGCGACGATGTTGAACACGTCGAGATCGTATTCGCGGCCGTAGACGGTCTCGTCCCACGCCATGGCGCGCTTGAGCGAATCCATGGCGTAATGCGCGCGTTCCTCGCGGCCGTGCTCGGTATAGATGGCGAGGTCCACCTTGCGGCCGGAGGCGGTGACGAACGAATTCGAGATGTGGGCGAGATCGCCGGCGACGAGCGCGAACAGGTAGCAGGGCTTCTTGTGCGGGTCGGTCCAGACCGCCCAGTGCCGGCCGGCGGTTTCCGAATTGCCCTTGCTTTCGAGGTTGCCGTTGCTGAGCAGCACCGGCGCCTCCGCGCGGTCGGCCTCCAGCCGCACGCGGTAGGTCGACAGCACGTCTGGGCGATCAAGGAAATAGGTGATCCGACGAAACCCCTCGGCCTCGCATTGCGTGCAATAGGCCGAGCCGGAGCGATAGAGTCCCATCAGCTTGGTGTTCGCGGCGGGATCGAGGCGCGTCTCGATCTTGAGCGTGAAGGCGCCACGGGGCGGGTTCGGCAGCACAAATTGTGAAGCGCTTGCCTGAAAGGCCTCCGGATCGAGCGTCGCGCCGTCGAGTTCGGCCGAGACCAGATGGAGTTCGTCGCCGTCGAGCGCCAGCGCCGCGCCCGCAAGTCCCGCCGGATTGGGTCGGACGGTGAGGGTCGAGACGACCCGGGTCGCGTTCCGGTCCAGCGAGACGTCGAGATCGACCGAGTCGATCAGGAAATCCGGGACGCGATAATCGGCGAGACGAACGGGCTGTCCGACCGAAGTGCGCATGGGCGCTGGCCTTTCCGACTGAGCGAATGCCGCTTCTCTTACGACGACGCGACCGCGTTGAACAATCGCAGACAGACCCTTCCCGAGGCCGCTCGCTCAGGCGGTCGCGAGGCTGATCGCCGCCGTGGGGGTAAACTCCAAACCGTATCGAAGCAAGGCCTTTTGCAGACCCGGCTCTGGCCGCCGGCCGCTGGTGAAAACGAGGGCGCCCGTTCGCGGCGCCGCCGTCTTCGGGGCTCCGCCGAGGAGGGAATCGAGCCGTCGCGCGATCGCCGGCGCGGGATCGACGAACGCCACCGGCCAGGGTTGAAGCCGCTCGAGCGTCTCGATCAGCAGGGGAAAATGGGTGCAGGCCAGCACGACATGGTCGGTGCGCCGGCTATCCTTCTCGACGAAGCACGGCGCGATTTCGCGCTCGATCTCGGCGTCGTTCGCCGGTTCGCCGCGCATGATGCGCTCGGCGATCGGGGCGAGGGCCGCCGAGCCGACCAGAGTCACCTCGCAGTCGGCGGCGTGTTCGCGGACGAGCGCATGCGTATAGTCGCGGGCCACCGTCCCCCGGGTGGCCAGCACGCTGATCAGCCCCGAGCGCGACGCCTTGGCGGCCGGCTTTATCGCCGGGACGACGCCGACGAACGGCAGATCCGGATGAGCGGCGCGAAGATGCGGCAGGGCGAGCGTCGAGGCGGTGCTGCAGGCGATGACGACGATGTCGGGGCGCCAGTCGGCGACGATCCGCGCCATCACCGTCCCGACGCGCCCGACCAGCGCCGCCTCGCTCAGCCGCCCATAGGGGAAGGCCGCGTCATCGGCGACATAGACGATGCCCACATCCGGCCTGAGCCCCCGGATCGCGCCGAGCACCGTCAGGCCTCCGAGCCCCGAATCGAACACGACCGCTCGCGGCGCTTCGGCGCTCATTTTTCCGCAATCCATTCCTTTTCGGCCGCGGCCATCCGCCCAGGCCGCCCTGCCCTTACGCGAAAACACGTCCTGCGGCAAAGCGTTGCGCCGGTCCGGACCGGCATGGATTCACGGGCGTGTGAACCGAAACCGCACCCAAAACCATTGACCGCGCCGGGGATCATGGACCAAGGAGAGGCCTCGCGCATCTCAACAAAGCTTTCGCCGCTCATGTCGTTGTCCGACGCGTCCTTCAAGGCCGACGCGATCGATCATCTCGCCCTCCCACCGTCGCCGACCGCCGCCGAGCGTCGGGGGTTGAAGCTCGCCCTGATCGCGGCGGCGGCATTGCACCTTCTCATTCCGCTGGCGATCGTCGCGATCTCCGCCTTCGCTCCCCGCCCCGTCCCGCCGCTCCAGGAAATCCCCGTCGAGATTGTGGTCGAGAAGCCTCCGCCGCCAAAGCCGGCGGGGGAGAAGCCCAAGCCTCCGCCTCAGCCCGAGGATGAAAAGCCGGCTTATGACGCCCCGAGCGCCGCGACCCAGGAGAAGGCCAACCGGGAGTCCGCTGACACGAAGACGATGGCCCCCGCCGCCAAAGCGGAGCCCTCGCAAACCCCGGGCGCGCCGCAGGAATCGAAAGAGCCGCCGGCCGCCCAGGTGCAGAAGGCGCAGGCGGCGCCGATTCCGCAGGAAGCGCCTCCCGCCAAAAACGCGGATACGCGCGCGGCGCCGACGCCGGCGGCGGAAGAGGCGGAAGCCGCGCCGCCGGCCCCCATTCCTGGCGAGAAGCCTGCGCCGCCTCCGGCGCCTCCCGCGAAGACGCCGCCCGGGACTCCGCCGCCGAGCGCCGAAGTGTTGCCGGAGTACAAATTCGCGCATGCGGCGACCGAATCGCCGATCATCGGCGGCAGCGCGGATACGCGCTATTTCACGATTGTTTACGGCATGATCAGGGCCCGTCTGCATGAGCCGGGCGTCCCACCCCCCCATGGCGGCGCCATCGTCTTCGCCTTGGACGAGACCGGCAACCTGCTCGCGCGCAAGATCGTTACCTCGAGCGGATCGCCGAATCTCGACATGGCGGTCATGAACGCAATCGCCGAAGCGGCGCCCTAGCCCTCCAGCGACTGGACCTTGAAATTGAGCGCCGCCGGGGACTGGGCGGGCTTCTCGACGGCTTTATCATTGGCGGACACTGCCTGGCTCATGACGAACAGTCCTACGATGGCGAGATGACTAGCATATTTCCACATGGTATTTTCCTCCAGGAAAGCAGGTTTTGGTTCTTGGATTACGACTTCCCAGATTCTACGCAGGAACCGCGCCGAAGTCACCCGGCCGCCGTCGATTACGTCCTGGCCAGCCAATTTGGGTCTACTTTTTTGCCCCGGCCATGGGCGCCGATCGCAGCAAGGGCTGGCATCGTCCGCGCCGAACTCGATCCGCTGGGGGCGGCTACCGGCAGATTCAGTTGCAGCGACCCAAACTTGCAGGGGCCTCCCCGCCGCTGTGCTTCCTGCCATCGAAGCTCCGCCAGGCCATGTCCTGCTTGAGGCCGACTACTCGCAAATGGAACTGCGCGTCCTCGCCCGCTTCTCCCAGGACGCCGCCCTGCTGCATACCTTCCAGCACGATATCGACCTCCACGCCCGCACTGCCGCCCGCGTGCTGGACATCGCCGAAACCGACGTGACCGACCAGCAGCGGTCTCTGGGCAAGACATTGAATTTTGGCATCGTCTACGGACAGACCGGCTACGGACTTGCCGACGAACTGGGCGTGACCATGCAACGTGCCGAGCAACTGCTGGCCGCCCACGCCGCAGCTTACCCTGGTGTCATAGCCTGGATCGCCGCCGGCTCGTCCCCCGATATGGTGCAGGTGTCGCCCTTCGAGGAGTCTTCCACATGCTCCTTGGTCTCGCGGTTCGCCAGGTCCATCCACGTCCAGTCGCGATCAAGTGGGTTCTTGCAATCGCCTTCGGAGTCATAGTTCACGCGGCCCCAGACGTAGTACGGCAATTCCGCAAAGAAGGGGCGAGGCATCGTGATTCGCAACTGGAGTTCAGGCATGCGAGCCAGTTTACCACAGTTCCGTGCCGGTAGCACTAGCCGCCAGCGCTCATCGGTCCCCGAGAATCGATCTCGCGCTGCGGGTACCGTCTGATCGCGAGCCCATGCCGTCGGGCGAGTGTCCACGGTTTATAGTGGAGCAGCCCAAGGCACCGCCGCCGAATGCGACGGATCATGGTCGAGACGATGGAAACCTTGCCCACCGAAGCGTGCCGCTAAAGGCCAAGACCGAAAGGACCTGGGCAAGTAAGCCTCCTGGCTGGTGAGCCCGCAAAGTCCTGGCCTGGCCAAGTAGCGTTTGCCAACCGGCGTGCCCAGAACAGCTGTAAACAACTGGCCGTAAGTCACCACGCCCAAAGGCTTTTCGTAGCCCTCCCGCTGCCCCCCAATCCCGGACATTTTGTCCGGGTTCGGGCTGCTCATGGCAACCGCAGTGGGCTGCCCCAGCCCCCAAACCGCCCTGCAAAACGGTCCGAGCGGCATGCAAGTTCAGGCGGCCTCGAAATCGGTGCGCCGGTTCTCACGATGCCTTCCTTGGCCGGCCTACCCGTCCCGGAAAGGTCTGCCGTGGCGACTGCCTGAGTACCTGGGACGCGGCACTGGATGTCAAGAAAAACCGGGTCACTGGGCAGCAAATTCCCAACGACAGAGGCTGTCGTCTATGGCAATCGGATGGGAATAGTACCCCACTTCCTTGCCAGCGGAGCAGTGCCCCTCCGCAGGCAAGCAGTCTCGAAAAGCTTCGGATTCGCTGCGGCCAGCCGTCCGGCTGTATACTGGTCGTCCTCGTCCGCTTGCCGGAATTCCGTAGCCGCGGGGGCAAAATGGCGGATTGATGACGCCACGGCTTCGGGTCTCCTCGGTGCCCGAGGTGGTTTTTTGATTTCGCGGTTTCTGTTGTTCCGTGCGAGGTCTAGAACCCGCAGCCCAGAATTCATTCGATCCATCCAGGCGTGTCATGGCTCAATAATAGCCCTGATTGTCGCGGCAGATGCTCACTTTGCCGGCATACCGTCGAGAGATGAAGACAAAGTAGGAAGCAGCCATGATAAAGGCAACCGGCCACCAAACGAGCGCCGCCAGAAGGGTGCCGGGACTGGAGGCAGCGCCGTAAGCCGTTACGGAATTCTCCGGGGCCAGTGTCGAATAGAGCATCACCGGGAAAATCGCGGCGGCACCGGTGCCGAGAAGGCCCGCGATCAAGAACGTCGATCCAATAAATGCACGAAACTCCAGCCGCTTGCGCATTCCCGTGACCAGCGTGACGACCGAGGTTGCGACCATAATCAGTCCCAACCATGAAAAAGGGTTTTTGATCGCGTGGCCGAGGACGTCGGGGCGGACATACCCGGTTTCAACGGAGACGATCACGCCCAGCGGGCCTAAGACCAGCCACAACATCATGGCGTACGACGCACTGCGGTCATGCACCGGTCCTTCCGTCTTCAACGTCAGGTAGGTTGCGCCATGTGCGGCCAGCATGACAACTGCAAAGAGGGCCACCGATAGCGTGTACCAGTCGAGAAGTCCCACATTTCCGCCCCGCTGCAACAAAGTCTGGCCGAAGTCTGTAAAGAAGGCCATGGCAAAATTGCCATGGTCATCAAGAGGAACTCCCCGTGCCAGGTTGCCCCCGGCAGCGCCAAACAGGACATCGAGAAGCAAACTTGAGATCACGAAAACAAAATCCCAAAAGCCCTGCCAAAGGTGGTCGTTGATGTGGCCGCCGAACTCGATGGAAATTCC
>NZ_JBKQOT010000541.1:0-2708 GCF_052145395.1 Roseiarcus sp. | reverse complement strand
CTATCTCGGGCTGTCTTTGCCCCATCCAATTGTCGCCGGCGCTTCGCCACTGTCAGCGACTGTCGACGGCATACGCCGGCTTGAGGATGGAGGGGCGGCAGCGATCGTCGCAGCGTCGGTCTTTGAGGAGGAGGTTCGAGCAGCGGACGAGGCGTTTGAAGCCGCCGCCGCGATCGGAGCCGAGAGCCATGCCGAGCTGACGAGCTATCTGCCGCCACTCCCGGGTTACCGCGGCGCGCTCGCAGCCCATGTCGAGATGATCCGGCGCGCGGCCGAGAGCGTTTCGGCCCCGCTGATCGCCAGCCTGAACGGGATCACGCGCGAAGGCTGGACTGACATTGCCGCTGTTCTGCAGCAAGCGGGGGCGGCGACGCTCGAGCTCAATCTCTTCCACATCCCCACCGACCCGCTGGAGACCTCCGCTGAGGTCGAGGCCAGGCTGGTGCAAACCGTGCGCGAAGTGTGCGCCTCGGTAACGATTCCCGTCGCGGTCAAGCTCAGCCCGAACTTCACCGCGCCGGCTAATCTTGCCTTGGCCCTCGCTGGCGCCGGCGCCAGGGGCATCGTCTTGTTCAATCGCTGGTACGAGGCTGCCGTCGACCTTGAGACGCTGACGTTCCGCACCAGCCTGCGTTCGGAGACGACGGAGGAGATCCACTTGCCGCTCATGTGGCTCGCCTTGTTGTCTGGAAAGACATCGCTTGGCCTCGCCGCCGGTCGAGGCGTGCACGGATCCGAAGACGTGGTCAAATACCTGCTTGCCGGCGCGGACGTGGTCCAGGCGGCGTCTTCATTGCTGAGCCACGGACCGAACCATATCGACCGTCTGGTGGAGGGTTTGGCGGACTGGATCGAGGCGCACGGCGCCAGTTCGGTCGACGAGATCCGCGGGTGCCTGCGCGCCGATCGATTCGGCCAGCCCGAGCCGCTGCAGTACGTTCGCTCATTGCAGCTGGAATACCCCGTCCGCAATCTTGGATTAACAGCGTGAGGATCGGGATCATCGGCGCCGGACAGGTCGGGGCCACCGCCGCTTAGTGTGGCGGCCACGGGCAGCAACCGGCTTTGGCAAAGCACCGGACGTTCGCTCGAGAAGGCCGACGTGCTGCCCAAGAGAGTATGTTCGAGCGGGTCAAAGTCCTGCACGTTGCAGGCAACGGGATCCGGGCAATCGTCCGTGAGACGGGCTTCAACTGGCGCACTGTTGCGAAGTGGGTGCAGCTCGACGAACTGCCGGAGCGCAACGTCATGGCTCCAAAGTCGACGACACCGGGCAAATTCCAGACCTATCTGTCGCGGCGCTGGGCGGAGGGATGCACCACGGGCCGGGATTTACTGCCGGAGATCAATTGCCTCGGTTATACTGGCAGTCTATCTCAGCTGGAATGCTTGCTGACCAAGTGGCGCCACGCCGGCCACGCGGTGGTCTTTGACGCTCCAGCGGCAAAAGCGGGAATACTGACTGACCCCTCGACGGGGCAGCTCGTCTCGCCGATCGTCGCCGCGGCTCTCTGTATCAAGCTGCGAGGACTGCTGACCGAGCCCCAGGCGGACAAGGTAGATGCGTTTGGCGGCCAGATGCCAAGCCTCCTTCAAAAACGGTGGACGATCGAACCGGGATTTCGCGATTCCAAAGACTTGCGCTTCGGGATGGGCTTGAGCGTCCTGCGCATCGGTGATCCGCAGCGGCGCGACCGCCTCCTGCTGCTGAACGCCTTGGCGATCCTCCTGTTGACGCTGCTCGGCGCCGCTGGCGAAAGCCTCGGCATGGATCGATTGCTCAAATCCAGCACGGTGCAGCCAAACGTCGAGTTTCTCGGTATCGTTTCCGCGCAGGATGCCGCGGAAACGCATCGCCAACCCGCGATCGTCGCGAATTCCGCTGACGTTGATGAACCTTCAATTCGTCCTTGTCGATCGTCAGCCACATCAGCGGCGTCGCCCGGCCGTGGCGGGTGACGAGGTTCAGGGCGAGCGTGGCTTGATTGTCGACGTCGAAATCGGTCCAGTCCATCGCCACGACGATCGCTTCGCGCCGGCCCACGACCTCGCGAACCCACGGCGCGAAAAGGTCCCACACGACGACCCCGGCGTTGCTCAGCAGGCGGTCAACCTGTTTGATCGCGTGTCTGTCCGCCAGACCGCGCGCTTGCGCCAGCGCGTGCCCGATGACCGAAACGGCAAGGGACGCGCCCGTCAAAACACCGAGCGTCCCGTTGGCCAACGAAAGGATCCGCTTGGCGTGCAAGCTCCCCGCAAACGCCCTCTTCAGAAAACCATGAATAGATTCCTGACGCTCGATCGACTTGCGCATGAGCCCCCCGGCTGATTCGTGACCTCACCACGCGGTGACTCGCCAATTCAGGCAATTTCGAGTCGATCAACAATGAGGGGATTCATGAGGATGGCGTTCCGAACCGCGTCAATATCCTGGCGTAACTTTCTCACAAAACTCCGCATGGCGTGAAGCCCGCAATGTCGTGCGTCGCGCAACCATACGTCCAGCTTCCCGATGTCGCCATCTCGAAGCAGTCCGGCGAACCGCATCGCCAGTCCGCGCATCGTGGCGAATTCCACTGACGCGGCCTTGAGCAAATCAACATTGACGATCTGCCGGGGCGTCATCTCGCCGCGCGATTTGACACAAAGCGCCGCCGCAGTGAGTGACGAGATCCGCCGACCGGCCGCCGGACACCGAGACTCAACTC
>NZ_JBKQOT010000540.1:0-3060 GCF_052145395.1 Roseiarcus sp. | reverse complement strand
CTGTCCGCCGCGAGCGTCTTGGTCGACGTATTGGTTCAAGCGATACCGCATATCCTGTTCGCGATGGTCGGCCTCGCGACGCTCGCCACGATGGGAAATGCGAGCGGCGTCGGCCGGACGGTCGCGATCGCGACCGTCCTCGCCGTTCCAGCGCTCGCCGGCTTCTACCTCGTGCAACGGCGCGTCGGGCAGCGTGTCGTCAAATGGCTCTGGGCGCGGGTCGTCGGCGATCGTGAGTGGCTCTCGTTTGGCGCGATCGACGCGCTCTATTCGCGCCTGGATTTGCTCTACGCCAATCTCGCAGGGCTCTTGGCGGCAGCGTCAATAAACATGGCAGTTTGGTTCTTAGGTGTGCTCGAAGTGTGGGCGATCCTGTTCTTTATCGGGTTGCCTGCGAACTATCCCGAGGCGCTGGTCATCGAGAGCCTCACGCAGGCGATTCGCGGCGCGGCCTTCGTCATTCCGGGAGCGCTTGGCGCGCAGGAAGGCGGCCTTGTCGCCATTTGCGCGATTTTCGGCGTGCCCGCAGATGTCGCCATTGCGATGTCCCTGATCAAGCGTGTGCCCGACATCGTCTTCGGCGTTCCAAGCCTCCTCGGATGGCAGTTGCTTGAGGGACGGATCTTCTTTACCGACCGGCCGGTCGCTGAAGAGCCTCGGGGGAGTTAATGGCGGGGATGCTTGCGGTCGCCTTTTTGTTGGTCGCCGGCGCTGGGTGCCTCTATCTCGGCTACGCCGCCGTGCTCTCCGTCGGATTCATTGCCGAGCCCGCGACAACGTCGGCCGTGTCGCCCCCAATCACCATTCTCAAACCCTTGCGGGGCGACGAAACCGCACTGTTTGGGAACCTCGCGTCTTTCTGCACACAGGACTATCCCGCGCCGGTCCAGATTATTTTCGGCGTGCAGACGGCCGACGACAAGGCGATCGACGTCGTGAAGCGCCTTGAAGCAGAGTTCCCGGACCGAGACATGCGCCTCGTCGTCGACTCGGCGACGCACGGTTCGAATCGGAAAATCTCCAACCTGATCAATATGACGCCGGCCATCAAATATGATTGTGTCGTTCTCGCCGATAGCGATATCGAGGCGCCGGAGGGCTATCTCCGGCGCCTCGCGGCACCGCTCGATCGGCCGGGCGTCGGCGCCGTGACCTGCCTTTATCATGGCGTTCCCGTCGCCGGTTTCTGGTCAAAGCTGTCGGCGCTCGCGATCGACGCGCATTTTCTCCCAAATGTGCTCGTCGGCCTGCGCTCGGGGATGGCGACGCCCTGCTTCGGGTCGACCATAGCGCTGCGGCGTGGCGAACTCGACGCCATCGGCGGGTTCGCGAGGTTTTCCGACGTCCTCGCCGACGATTACGCGCTCGGGGCCGCTCTGCGAGCCAAGGGGCTGGAAGTCGCCTTTCCGCGCTTTCTTGTGGGCCACAGCTGCGCCGAAACCTCGCTTGCCGAGTTCTGGAGCCACGAGGTGCGCTGGGCGCGTACGATCCGGACCGTCAACCCCTGGGGACACCTGGGCTCGGCGGTAACGCACCCCCTCGCCTTCGCCCTCCTGGCCGCGGCGACCGGAGCGCCGGCCGCAGGCTTCACGCTCGCGGTTCTTGCCATTGCATGCCGGATTGTACTCTTGCATGCCACGGCGCGCTGCTACGGCCTCCGTGCGCCGGCCTATTGGCTCGTCCCGCTTCGTGATCTTTTTTCGTTCGCGACATTCGCCTGGAGCTATTGCGGCCAGGATTTGACCTGGCGAGGCGAGCGTTATCACGTGCTTCGGAACGGCGTTTTGACCGCAGATTGAAAGAACCGACGCGACATGATGCGATCGCTTTTCCTGCAAGCTCCGTCCTTCGACGGCTTCGACGGCGGCGCCGGATCCCGGTGTCAGGCCCCGCGGGAAACCCCGTCCTTCTTCTGCGCTATTCCCATCTCAAGCACGCGGAGATTTTCCAGTCGGTGGAGGTTTTCTACCGGAGTTTCTATTTCCGCGTTCCCGAAGATCGCGGCGATCGTCGGCGAAATGGGGCGGAGCCCCGAGGCGATGAAGCGGCGATTGCAGGAGGGAGTCGAGTTCTTCCGCTTCCTCAAGGAACGCCGCGAGGTCGCGCTCTGAAGCGGCTCATCATCACGGCCGACGATTTTGGCTTGGCGAACGCGGTCAACGAGGCCGTCGAGCAGGGGCATAGCGACGGCGTCCTCAGTGCGGCGAGCCTGATGGTGGGCGGCGCGGCGGCGCCGGACGCCGTGCGCCGCGCCCGGCGCATGCCGCAGCTCAGGGTGGGGCTCCATCTGACCCTGGTCGACGACTGGCCGATTCTTCCGGCCGAAGCCATTCCAGACCTTGTCGTAAAGGCGGGTCCGTCGACCGGCCGGCTACGCAACGATCTCGCGTCGCTGGGGCTCGCCATTGCGACGAGAGCCTCGGTCCGAAGCCAGGTCCGCTCGGAAATCAGGGCGCAGTTCGAGGCCTATCGGGCGACCGGGCTGGCGCTCGACCACGTGAACGCACACCGCCACTATCATCTTCACCCGACGATCCTGAGCGAGATTCTCGCGATCGGCGCCGACTACGGCGCGCGCGCGTTGCGGACCCCTATTGAGCCGCTGTCGGACTTGCGGCGCGTGGCGCCGACGCCCCGGCCGCCGGTCGCTATTCTCATGGCGCCTTGGGCGGCGGCGATGCGCCGGCGAGTCCATAATGCCGGCTGGGTCTCAGTGGATCGCGTTTTCGGTCTCGCCTGGTCCGGGCGCATGACCGAGCAGCGGATCGCCGGCCTCCTTAGCAACCTGCCGCCGGGTTGCACAGAAATCTATACCCATCCGGCGACGTCAGCCGACTTCGACGGCGCGGCGAAGGGCTACGCTTACGCCGAGGAGTTGGCCGCGCTCATGTCTTCGCGCTGCCGGGAAGCCGTTCGTGAAACCGCGGCGACGGTCGGAGGCTATGCCGACATGGTGGGCCCGTGATCGAGTCTCTCTGCGCGCGGCGCCAGAGTCCGGCTCGGGCGGGCGGCGCGGCGGCTCATTTTTGTCGAAAGCGCGGCATTCGGTATAGTCCCGGG
>NZ_JBKQOT010000539.1:0-5784 GCF_052145395.1 Roseiarcus sp. | reverse complement strand
ATCTCGAATGACGTCATACTTTGCCCGATCGGCCTCGTTCCAAGGCATCGCGAATCTCCCCAAGTTGTTGCAAACCAGGGAGAATCAGACCCCGCGAGGCCGGTCAACCAATTTCAGGTCAGGCTCTAAGCCAAGCCAATATTGCGTTGCGCGCGCAAGGACGCCTTCAGGAGGCTCTTGCGGCAATTCGTGTCGGTCTGAACATGGATGAAGAGGCGCACGAGTGGCACAATGCGGCAATCGAGGCGTCGAATCTGAGCCAAACCGAATTGGTCTTTGGCGATGTCGCGCGCGCGACAACGACGGGAGAGACCTCGGTCGTACTTGCGACGCGCGCGGGTGCACCGGATTTGATGGCAATGTTTCTCGCGAACCACGCCGACGCGCTCCACGCAGCGGGCGAATGGGAAAAGGCGGCCGGCCTGTTCGCCGACGCCGAGCGGCGGCAAAAAAAGAATCGGCCGGAGTACCCATTGCTCTATTCAATGACTGGGTATCATTACTGCGACCTGCTGCTGGCGCTGGGGCAGGCTGCCGAGGCGCGCGACCGGGCGGCTCAGACTTTGGAGTGGGCACGGCCACAAAATTGGGTTCTGGACATCGCGCTCGATAGGCTGACCCTCGGACGCGCCCATCACGCCCTGGCCTTCCAGAGCCTTACGAACGCGCATTCGGCGGAGGCGGTCCGCGACGATGCGTGCGCCGCCGGCGCCAAGCTCGATGAGGCCATCGAAAATCTGCGCGCCTCGGGACATTTGGACTTTATCCCTCCCGGCATGCTCGCTCACGCGCGATTCCGCCGCGCCCTCGGCGATTGGGATGGCGCAGCGCGCGACTTCGACGAGGTCGAGGAGATCGCCGAGCCGGGGCCGATGCGGCTCTATCTCTGCGACCGCGCCCTCGAACGCGCGCGGCTCGCCTTGGCGCAGCGCGAGGCCTTCGCGCCGCTGAACGGCCTCGTCGAGCCGACCCCGCCCCCGCCCGCTCCGCCCGACCCAGCTGAGGCTGCGCGGCTCCTCGAGGAAGCGCGCAAAGAGCTCGACGCGGCGCGCAAGCTCATCGCGGAATGCGGCTATCACCGCCGCGACGAGGAGCTCGCCGAGCTCGACGCCGTCGTCGCCGACCGCTGCCGCTTCGCCGATCTCCCGCCACGGGTGTGAGACGTCGCCCGCGTTACCCGCCGAGCGCGCGCGTGACCGTGTAGATGACGAGTCCGACCAGGCCGCCGACCAGCGTGCCGTTGATGCGGATGTATTGCAGGTCGCTGCCGACCTGCAGTTCGAGTCGCTGGACGAGCGTCTCGGTGTCCCAGCGATCGACGACCGCCGCGATATAGGCGCCGACCTCGGCGCGGCGCGGCAGCACGATCTGCAGCATGAGGCGTCTCAGCGCGTCATTGATGCGCTCGCGCCGGGCCGGGTCCTGTTCGAGCGAGCGGCTGAGCGAAGCCAGCGCGGCGAGCGCCCAGGCGGCCGTCGCCTCCGCCCACTGCGGCAGGTCCCGCTGCAGCGACGCGCTGAGCTCGCGCCAGAGCGCGCGCGCCTGTTCGGCGAAGGCCGGGTTGTCGAGAAGCTCGTGCTTCAGCGCCTCGCCCCGCGCACGCATGTCGGGATCGAGGGCGAGGGCGGCGATCAGCCCGTTCACGCGCGCCGCGACCTCGGCGCGCCACGGATGGTCGGGCCGCCGCATGTCCTCCAGCGTTGCGGCGAGCCCTTGCAGCAGTTTGTTGGCGATGATCTCGTCGACCCATTTCGGAATCCACGGCGACGACTGGCGGCGCACCTGTTCGACGATCGCCGCCTTGTTGCTGGCGAGCGCGCCCTCGACGATGTCGAGGCCCTGATCGAGCAGGGCCTGCCCCGCCCCCTCCGCCCAGAGGATGGAAAGCGCCCGCGAGGCGAGCGGCGCGACCGGCAGCGCTTCGGCGCCCCGTCGGGCGACGCCGCCGATCCAGTCTTCGACCGCATCCGGCGGCAACGCGGCGATCGCATGCGGCGCAAGCCGCCCCACAATGGCCGTGATCGCCTCGGCGTTGCGCGGATCCGCGAGCCCCCGGGCGGCGAACCCCACGATGTCGATCGAGCGCAGCCGCTCCGCCGCCACGCGCGGCGAGAGGAAATTGTTGGTGACGAAGCGGCCGAGCGAGGCGCCGATGCGGCGCTTGTTCTCCGGCACGATGGCGGTGTGCGGAATCGGCAGTCCGAGCGGATGGCGAAACAGCGCGACGACGGCGAACCAGTCGGCGCAGGCCCCGACCATGCCGGCTTCGGCGAAGGCGCCGAGATAGGGCGCCCAAACCCAGCTCGGCGGCGCGAAGCGGGTTGCGATGAATATCAGCGTCATGGCGACGAGCAGCGACGTCGCGATCGTCCGCATCCGGCGAAGCTCGGCGCGTCGCGCCTCCGGGCTCTGGACGACGACCGCAGGAGAATCGTTGACGCCGTCGCCGATCATCGCCACGACCTTGCCCTTATGCCCTATTTCGCGGTTTGTCCGGGCCTTGTCGGCCGGCAACATGTCGGCAATGTGGCTCGTGAGGCCGAGCCGGTGGCGCGCGGCCCAGGCGCGACATCAAGCGGCTGAACGACCATTTGGTCGCCGGCGCCGCCTACCCGGCGCTCGATGCGGCCGGCGAGCTCGCGCCGAGCCGGATCGCCGAACAGAGCGGCCGCGGGGTGACCGCACGGTCGCGAGGTCAGAACGCGAGCCTGCTCGCCGCCGCCGCGACCCGCTTGGCGAAGGCGGCGATCACCGCCTTGAGCTCCAGGTCCTTGACCATCGCCGCGGCCTTGCTCGGTTCGACCCACTGGGTCACGCGCTGCTCGATTTCGGGCCACGCATCGCTCTGGCTCTTCACCAGCAGCGGAAAGACCGTCACCTCGCAGGTCGCCAATCGGCCGGCTTCGTCGAGCGCCTTGTCGTAGGTAAAGCTTCCAACCGCCCTGACGCCGATCCGACCGGTCACACCGGCCTCTTCGAAGGCTTCGCGCGCTGCGGCCTTCGGCGGTCTCAGTCCCTTGATCGGCCAGCCCTTGGGGATGATCCAGCGCCGGGTCTGCCGCGTGGTGACGACGAGAATTTCGAGCGCCGCGTCGGGCGTGAACCGATAGGGCAGCGCGCCGTACTGCACGCGGACGGCGGGTTTCCTCTTCCGCTTGCCTGGCTTGCGACGCATTCCCTTTTCGCCCGATTCGTAATTCCCGTGAGTGGACTCGCGACGTCGCCGTCTAGCGCCTCGCGCCGCAGCGGACAACGCGGCATATCGTCTTGACGAACAGGAATTTCATCGCGCCGGAGCCTCGCGAGATGGCCCGGCTGGGAAGACTCGGCGCAGCGGGCCGAGGGCTACGAATCGCGTTCACAAAGCTTGCTCGACGCAAGGAGACTTGCGTGCGGCGCGGTCGCCGCGGCCGTCCATGCGATGCTTGCGCCCGTCAGTCCAGCGAGATCAGCCGGACCCTGGGAAAAGGGCCCGCGTAGCGTTTGGCGTCGCGAGTCAGCAGGATGAGCCGGGCGACGGCCGCGTGGGCGCCCATGGTGAAATCCGGAAGCGGAGACGTTCGCACTCCGTCCCGCCGGCGATATTCGACAATCGCCGGCCCCGCGACATAGCGTTCGCTCCCGGAGTTCAACCTTTCCGGCGGGTCAATCGGCCTCGACGCTCACCTTTCCAACATTTCACGCTCTGGAAATCCGCCCGCCCTTCTTTTGCCCGCTCGCCTCTGCTAGTGCGCCTGTTCCCGCTTTCCCGTCCGCTCAAGGTCCCGACGCCCCATGCGCATGCTGAGCCTCGCCGTCTTCGCCGTCCTCGCCCTCGTGATCGGCGTCTATGAGGAAAACGGCATGACGATTTTGATCGGGATCGCCTCGGCGCTCGCGGCGGCCGTTTCCCACCCGTCCTGGCGGCTCTCGACCTTTTTGACGATCCTCTCCGAACTGTTCGTCGTCGAAACGGTGATCTTCGGCCTCGCCGACCTCGTCGCGTTGCTCGGCTACTGGCCGAAGGCGTACGAAGAATACCAGTTGCCGACCTATCTGCCGCTCGCGACCGCGATCTTCGTGCTGGCCATCTTCGGCGTCTCGCATCTCGGCATGGTCAGGCGGATGATGGGCATCGCCGACCCGTTCTTCGCCGCCCGCACGCCGATCTCCATCTATCCCTGGCCCCTGCCGCGGATGATCGCGCGCCAGGACGTCTACGCGCGCATCAACATCTGGTTTCTGATCCTGATCAACCAGTTCCAGGTCGCGCTCGCCCTCCGGTTCAACTTCTTCCAGCGCGATTTCGGCAACGCGATCCAGGTCGCCGACGACGCGCATCGCACGGCCTTCTGGTATCAGCTTCTCTACATCTTCGTGCCGCTCGCCTTCATCGCCATTCTCGCGGGCCTCATCGAGTTCTTCGTCGCCTCGAATTTCGTGCTGCAATGGCGTCGGTGGATGACCGCGTCCTTCACCTCGCGCTGGCTCCTGCACTCGATGCACTACAAGCTCGCGCTCAACGCCGGCAACGCCGACAATCCCGACCAGCGCATCTCGCAGGACGTCGGCGGATTCATCAACGGCAGCGGCACCGGCATCAATTCCGGCAACGCCGGCATCTACAATTACACGATCCAGCTGATCTCCTCGGCGACCAACCTCGTCTCGTTCTCGATCATCCTCTGGGGCATCTCCAACGCCTTGGACGCGCCCATTCTTGGCGTGCGGATCCCTGGGTTCCTGTTCTGGGTCGCGACCCTCTACGCCGCAGTCGCCACCGGAATCACCCATCTCATCGGCCGCAGCCTCTCGCGCCTCTATTTCCGCCAGCAGGCGGTCGAGGCGAACTTCCGCTTCGACCTTGCGCGCATTCGCGAATACAGCGAGCAGATCGCGCTGCTCAAGGGTGAGGATCGGGAGATCGCCCGGGCCGGAACGGTGTTCGAAGACGTCTTCCACACCATCCAGCGCATCATCCGGGTGCGCACCTGGCTCATCGCCTTCAACCAGTTCTACAGCCAGATCTCCGTCATAATTCCCTACGTGGTGGTCGCGCCGTTCTACTATTTGAAGATCGTGGACTTCGGCCGCTTCAGCCAGTCGGCAGACGCCTTCGGCGCCGTCAACAGCTCGATGAACTTCTTCGTCGACCGCTATATCGGCCTTGCCGACTTCAGCGCGGCGATCCGGCGTCTGACCTCGTTCGAGGACGCCTTCGAGTACGCGCGGGAGCAGGACCGGCGGGAGCCGCGCATCAAGGCCGAAGCCGGCGACAGCCCGATCCTGTCGCTGCCGGACGTCGACCTCGCGCTGCCCGACGGTCGCAAGCTCGTCCATGTCGGCGATCTTGCGCTCGTGCCCCAGGAATCGACGCTCGTCGTCGGGCCCTCGGGCGTCGGCAAGTCGACTCTCTTCCGCGCGATCTCGGGCCTCTGGCCGTTCGGTTCGGGCGAGATCCACCAGCCGGCCTACGCCAAGCTGATGCTGCTGCCGCAGCGGCCCTATCTCCCGATCGGCAGCTTACGCGACGCCCTCGCCTACCCGGCCGCGGCCTCGACCTTCAGCGACGATCAGTTGCGCGACGCGCTGATCAAGGTCGGGCTTCCCGCCTTCCAGGACCGGCTCGACGATCACGACAACTGGCAGATGCGCCTGTCGGGCGGCGAGCAGCAGCGGCTCGCGGTCGCGCGCGCCCTGCTCGCGCGGCCTGACTGGCTGTTCCTCGACGAAGCGACCGCCTCGCTCGACGAGGACAGCGAGGCCGCCCTCTATCGCGCGATCGCCGAGACGCTGCCCACGACA
>NZ_JBKQOT010000538.1:0-15212 GCF_052145395.1 Roseiarcus sp. | reverse complement strand
CGGGCTGGCGCTCATCGTCGAAGGCCTGTTCCGCCAGCAATTCGGCTCTTCGGGGCTGCCCTACTCGCTCCCGCCCGAGCTCACGGGCGCGCACAATCTGGGCTTCATGTTCCTGCCCAACTACCGCGCCTGGGTGATCGCGTTGTCCGCCGTGGTCTGCTTCGGCACCTGGTTCCTGATCGAGCGCACCCGGCTCGGGGCCTATCTGCGCGCCGCCACCGAGAACCCGACCCTGGTGCAGGCCTTCGGCGTCAACGTGCCGCGCATGGTGACGCTGACCTATGCCTTCGGCGTCGCGCTTGCCGCGTTCGCCGGCGTGCTGGCCGCGCCGATCACGCAAGTTCGGCCGGGGATGGGCGCGGACATCATCGCCGTCGTGTTCGCGGTGGTGGTGATCGGCGGAATGGGCTCGATTCTCGGTTCGATCGTCACCGGCTTCGTGCTTGGGGTCGTGGAGGGCCTGACCAAGGTGTTCTATCCGGAAGCCTCGAACACCGTCGTCTTCGTCATCATGGCGATCGTGCTGCTCGTCCGGCCCTCCGGCCTGTTCGGAAGGGCTTGAATGACCATGAGCGTCCAAGCCCCCGCGGTCGCCGCGGACCTGACCGAGCGCAACCGCAAGGCGAACATCGTTGCCTTCGCCATTTTGGTCGCGCTGATCGCGATCGCGCCGTTCGTGGCCTATCCGTTCTTCATCATGCAGGCTCTGTGCTTTGCGCTGTTCGCCTGCGCTTTCAACCTGCTGATCGGCTACGTCAACCTGCTGTCGCTCGGCCACGCGATGTTTTTGGGGATCGCGAGCTACGTCTGCGCCCACGCGGCCAAAGTCTGGGGCCTCGAGCCGGTCACGGCCATCGCGCTCGGCGCGCTCGCCTCGGCCGTTCTCGGCCTCGTCACCGGGGCGCTCGCGATCCGCTCGAGCGGCATCTATTTCGCCATGATCACCGTCGCCTTCTCGCAGATGGTCTATTTCTTCTGCGTCGAGGCGCCTTTCACCCACGGCGAGGACGGCATCCAGGCGGTGCCGCAGGGCAAGGCGCTCGGCCTGTTCGACCTGTCAAACCTTTGGATTCTCTACGTCTTCGTCGCCGTCGTCTTTTTGTTCGGCTTTCTGGCGATCCAGCGCATCGTCAACTCGCCGTTCGGCGAGATTCTGAAGGCGATCCGGGAGAACGAGCCTCGGGTGATCTCGCTCGGCTATCGCGCGACCCTCTACAAGCTCGCCGCCTTCACTCTCTCGGCCGCCTTCGCCGGGCTCGCCGGGGCGACCAAGGCGATCGTCGCCCAGAACGCGTCGCTGACCGACGTCGCCTTCGCCATGTCGGGCGAGGTGGTGCTGATGACGCTGGTTGGCGGCATGGGCACGTTCTACGGGCCGGTCCTCGGGGCGCTGATCGTCGTCACGATGCAGAACTACCTCGCCCAGTTCGGCGAGTGGGTGACGGTGATCCAAGGCGTCGTCTTCGTTGCATGCGTGCTGGCCTTCCGCCGCGGGATCGTGGGCGAGCTGGCCGCGCGGGCGCGGGTGTCGCTGTAGGGGGCTCGGCGGAATTGCTTTCGGGATGGCTTCGGTGCAAATAAGCTCCGCTGCGGAAGTAGAATTGTGGGCGCCGCCATGCCGACCTGTTTTGTAATCATGGGGTTCGGCCTGAAGACCGACCCAGCGACCGGACGGCAGCTCGATCTCGACAAGACGTACTACAACATCATCAAGCCTGCGATGGGGGACGCGTGCTATGACTGTGTCAGAGCAGACGAGATTTTGCACTCCGGGATGATCGACGTCCCCATGTATAACATGCTGTTTTCGGCCGATCTTGTCGTTGCGGACTTGTCGACCTCCAACCTCAATGCGGTTTTTGAACTCGGGGTGCGTCACGCGCTAAGACCGCGGGCGACGATCGTGATGGCCGAAAGCAACTTCACACTGCCTTTCGACGCCACGCATATTGTGATTCAGAGGTATCAGCACCTCGGTCCAGATATCGGCTACAGCGAAGTCTTGCGGATGCAGGACGTGCTCAAGAAACTTGCAGTTCTGCTGAAAACCGGCGACGCGGTCGACAGTCCTGTCTACACCGTGCTGCCGTACCTCCAGATGCCAACGCTCGAGCGTCACCTGCCGTCGATCGGCACGGACGTCCAGATCAACATGCCCCAGCCGGATACCTATGCCGAAAGAATCAAGTTTGCGCGGCAGGCGATAGACTGCGCCGATTGGACGGGCGCAGAGTCGATTTTGGAGGGTATTTATCAAGCCCAGTCATCGGTAGGACCCGACGGCTCGAAACGGACGCCGCCTCCGGTCGTCATCCAGCTCCTTGCGCTTTCGATCTACAAGGCTGGCGACCAAGCGGCGATAGCGGCGAGACCCCAAAGCGCGCTCGACGGTTACGCCAAGGCCGAGTCGCTCTTGCAGTCTCTAAACGTCGAGACCACCACCGATCCTGAAACCCTTGGTCTTTGGAGCGCGATCCACAAGCGGAGGGCGGTATTGGAGTCCGTGCCGCTCGAACAGCGCAAGCGCGACCTCGACGAGGCGATCCGCGCAGCCCAACGCGGTTTCCTTATCAAGGGCGACTACTATACCGGCACCAACCTCGCGTACCTTTACGATCTTCGGGCCTCCTTCACCTCCGGCGATGATCGTGTCGCCGACAGGGTTTTCGCCGATCGCGTTCGTCACGAAGTGATCAAGATCACAGAAGACCGCATCAACGAGTTGGCTGGGAAGACCTCCGCGGGCGGAACGGCCTTTGACGATGAACGCTACTGGCTCGCCGCGAGTCGCGCCGAAGCGCTCGTAGCGCTCGGCGACCCGCGAGGAGATGCCGCGCTTGCCGCAGCCCTAGCCAACGCGCCGGCGCTCTGGATGGCCGATACTACGCGGAGGCAGGTCGACAAACTTCGGCTCCTTCTCAGCGCATCCCATCCATAAACATCTCGCAGCAGCGATCGCGCCCCCTACCCCTTGGCGAGCGCCCGGATGTCGAAGGCGGGGTCGGCGGCCTCAGCGGGGGTCAGGGACTTGCCGGTTGCGAAGATGCGCTTGGCGGCGGCGTGGTCGCCGGCGCGGTTGACCGACTCGACCACCGCCAGCTTACCGCCCCGGAAGCCGAAGATCGAGAAGGCGCGGGTCGCCGGGTCGCCGCGCACCACCCACTCATCGACGTCGTGCGACAGGCCGGCGATCGTGAGCTTCAGGTCGCCCTGGTCGCTCCAGAACCAGGCGAGCGCGTTGTACGGCCCCGGCTTGCCGGCGATCCGCGCGGCGACGCGCTTGGCCTGATCGACCGCATTCTGGATCGATTCGAGCCGGGTCACATAGCCGAGCGTCGCATTGGGGAAGGCCGCGCAGTCGCCGATCGCCGAGATCGCGGGATCCGACGTCACGAGATGCGCGTCAACGACGACGCCGTTCTTGCATTCGAGTCCGGCCTCGCGCGCGAGCGTGTCCTCGGCGGTGACGCCGACCCCGACCAGCACGAGATCGGCCGGCAGGACCTCGCCATCCGTGAGGACGACCGCCTCGGCCTTCTCCGAGCCCTTGATCGCCGAGACGCCGACGCCGAGGAAGAGACGGGCGCCGAACGCCCGATGCGCCTCGGCATAGAAGTCCGACAGCACCGGCGACACGGCGCGGCCCATCGGCCGGGCGATCTCGATGACGGCCGTCTCGGCGCCAAGCTTGGCGGCGGTCGCCGCGACCTCGAGCCCGATGAAGCCCGCTCCGATCACCACGACCCGGAGGCCCGCCGCGATGCGTTGGCGCAGCGCCGTCGCGTCGGCGATGCTTCGCAAGGCGAACACGCCGGGCAGGTCGACGCCGGGGACGTCGAGCCGCCGCTGGCGCGCGCCGGTCGCCAGGATCAGGTGGCCGTAGCCGATCGAGGAGCCGTCGGCGAGCTCCACTCGGCGCGCCGCCCTGTCGATACGGGTCGCGCGCACGCCAAGCCTCAGACCGATGCGCTGGTCGCGGTAGAAGGCCTCGGCCCGGAGCGGCAGACCGTGCAGGTCCATGTCGCCCTTCAGGAACGCCTTGGACAGCGGCGGGCGCTGGTAGGGCAGCTCCCGTTCGTCGGACAAGAGAACGATTTCGCCGTCGAAGCCCTCCTCGCGCAGACTGGCCGCCGCCTGGACGCCGGCGTGGCCGGCGCCGACGATGACGACGGGGGACAACGACATCACGCTCTCCAAGGCTTTACGGCCGCTTGGCGGCCTCGCTCAATCGTTTGCATAGATCCAGGATCGGTGCCGCGGCGCCTCCGGTTCGCCCGGGCCGGGATCGTCCGGCGCCATGCTCTCCGGGTCGACGACGACGGCGGCCCGCGGCGCGGATGTTGTTGGCGTCGAGGGAGGGCCGCCGCGGGGTGGCTCCGCCGCGGGCGGCGGCGGCGTTTCCGAAGCCGCCGTGGGCTCGGAAGGTGGCGGGGGCTCCGGCTCGGGCTCAGGCTCATCCGGCGGCGCGGCTGCTGTGGCGCGGGGCGGCAGGATGGGCGCTTCCGGCGCCGGCTCGGGTTCGATCGGCTCGGGCTCGGCGAGCACGGCGAACCGCTCGTCGGGCGTGCGCCAGACGAAGGCGTCCAACTCGCCCGAGGGCGAGACGGGCGCCCAGCGGTCGCTGATCACGCCGTCGGCGACCCAGGCCTTGTCGCGCGGAGCGCGAGCGGCGCGGCTGAGCCATTCGCGCACGGCGCCCTGATGGCCGTCCGCCTCCTCGATATCCGCCATCAACAGGCAGACGCGGCGGGTCGGCCGCCCTTGAGGGGAGTTTGAGGCGAGAAGCGGCGCGATCGCCGCCCGCGCAGCCTCGCGGTCATGCGCCTCGAGCGCGGCCCGCCCGACGGTCAGCATCGACTCGGGGTCGTTCGGCGCGACGCGGACCAGCGCGCGGGCGCGAGCCAGCCGGTCGCCGGTCGAGTCGCCGTGCCGCACCCGCAGATACGCCGCCGCGAGATCGGGGTGCGGAGTCAGCGCATAGGCGGTTTCGAGGACTTTCGTCGCGCGGCGGTAGTCGCCGGCGGCGCCGGCGAGGCGGCCGTAAAGGGCGGCGGCGGGGACGAGGCCGGGCGCGAGGCGGCACGCTTCCTGCGCGAGCCCCATGGCGCCCTTCGGATCGCGCTCCTTCATCTCCTCCGCCATCGCCGTCTTGATCACGGCGCGCCAGCGCTGTGCCGTCGGTTTGTCGACGAGGCGGGCGGCGGCGTTCGAATCGACGGTCGCGAGCGCGCCCCCCCAGTCGCCACGGCGCGTCCGGTCGTCGAGCACGGCCTGCCCAGCCCAGGCGGCGGGGTAGTGTGCGTTCGCCCGTATGGCGTATTGCAGCGCCGCCTCGTGATCGCCGCCATGCCGCGCCTCGAGATGCAGCCCGCGCAGCCCGAGGCCGTGAGTGTCGGGATGCTCCAGCATGGCGTTGTAGGCCGCGATCGCGCCCTGCCGGTCGCCCGTCAGCTGCGCCGCCTGAGCGCTCAAAAGCCTGGTCATCGGATCGTGTTTCAAGAGCCGGTTCGCGTCGGCGGCATGTTTGGCCGCCGCCCGGGCGTCGCCCGTATGGACGGCGATGAGGCCGCGCGACACCGCGTCGAGCCCCTTCTCGCGCCGTCGCGCCCGCGCCGCCAGCGACATGAGCGAGGGAACGCGGAGAACCAAGCGCAGCACGCCCCAGACGATCGACCAGACGATCGCGATCACGGCGACGAGGCCGAGCGCAACCATCAGCGAGAGTTTGTACTCGACGCCGCGCCACGTGAGGGTCACCACGCCGGGGTTGTCGGCGAGCCACATCAGCCCCCACCCGGCGAGCGCCACCGCAGCGAGGAGAATCAACAGGCGAAACATGATGTCTCCGACTTCCCAACCCGCCGCCCCGCAGCCCCCAAAGGGCGAGGCAATTCCATAGATGTCCTCAGGGCTTGGCGCTCTCGGCCAGGCGCGCCACAGCGCCTTCGCGGATCGCCTGCGCCGCCGCCGCCGCATCCCGTTTGCCCCCCGCCTCGGCCGCAAACACAGAGGCCGCCTGCCGCGCCGGCTCAGGGAGCCTGGCAAACGCCGCGAGCGCGCCGTCGAGGTCGCCGCGCTGAAGGTTCGCGAGGATTTGCGAGGCGAGCGCCTGCGGATCGTCGCCCCCCGCCTCGCCGAGATGGCGAACCTGGACGAGTCCGCGGAGATGGGCGAGGAGCCGTTCGCCGACGCTCCCCGCCTCCGTGGGGGCGACGGCGGCGAAGATTTTGGGCTCGATGGTCTCGAATGAGGCTGCGAGCGCGCGATTGGTCGGCGCTCCGCCGGCCAGCGCCTTCAGCGGCGCGAGTGGCGCCGGATCGACGCCGAGCGCCGTCAGCGCCGAAAGCTCGGTCGCGAAGGGCGCCCCGGAACCGAGCTTGTCGCGGACCGCCTCGGCGACGATCGCCACGGCGGCTGGATTGTCGTTGGCCTTCGGCTTTTCCGGCGCGACGCGGGTCTCGGCCTTCGGGGCGGAGAGCGCGCTTTCGACCTTGTCCACCCGGCCCGCGAGGGCGGAAAGATCGGCGGACGAGGCGCCGGTTTCCAGCTTCGCCACCCGCGCCGTAAGCGCCGGGACCTCTCCCCGGGCCGCGTCGATGTCGGCGCGCAAGATCTTGATGTCGCCGGACAGGGCCTGGACGGTGTGGCTCGCGGCTTCGAGCTTCGGTCCCTCCGCGGCGTTCGCGGCTTCGAGAGCGCCGAGACGCTTGTCGAGCTGGGCGACGCCGGCAGCGGCGGGGCTCGCCTCGAGGGAACCGACCCGCTTCTCGAGCGCCGCGATCGCTGGCGCCGCGTGCACGCCTTCGAGCGCGCCGACGCGTTTGTCGAGGCCGGTGATCGCCGCGTCGTCGCGGTTCGCCGCGGTCTCCATGGCGGCGAGCCGGCTTTCGTCGGCATCCGAAAGGTTCGCTTTGAGGGGAAACAGAGAAAAGCCTGCGGCGGCCAGCGCCGCCACAATCGCGCCGCCGATCGCGCCGGCTGCGAGCGCGCGCCCGGCGCCGGGGGGCTTGGCTTTCGGCGGGGGCGGGGAATCGGCCTCGGGCCGCGAGGCGCTTTCCGCCTCGGCCGCGCTCGCGGCTTTGCCCCCCCTTGCGGCTTCGGCGGGGGCGGCTTCGCCTTCGATGACGACCCCCTCGGGCCGCTTGTCGCGATTGGGCGGCGCGCCTCCGGCCGGCTCGGACACAATCTCCTGGCTTTCCCCGTCGACCATTGCTCTCGTGTCCCTGAAGCTTAAGCGCGCCCTATATACGGGACGGGTCCCGGGATGGAAATACGGACGCGGCCTCGATCAAAGTCGCAAACAGCGCCGCCTCGTTCGGCCTCGCGGCGGCGCGAACGTCGACGGCGCCGATCGCCGCGAGCGGCTTTGCCGTATCGGCCGACAGGCAGACATGCGTCATGATTCGGAAGCGCGCGCCCACGCCGGCCGTCTCCGCAAGCCCGGCGGCGAGCGCGGCCGAGCGGCGGGAATAATGCAAGGCGAAGGTCGAGGCGCCGAGCGCCCGGATTTCGGCGGGGCCCCAGCGCGTCCTGGCCTCGGCCGCATAGACCTCGACGACTTCCAGCGCCGTCGCGATTTCGAGCGCGGTTTCGAGCGTCGGCTTACGGTCGCGGCCGGCGAGGTAGAGAACGACGGCGCCGGTTGGGACCGCAAGCTTCAGCGTCTCGGCCAGCCGCTGCGAGTCCGGCGCCGGCGGCGCCGCAAGCCGAAAGCCGCGCCGTTCGCCCGCACGGCCCGTGCGGGCGCCCACGACAAAAAGCGGAGAGGCCCGGTCGATCGGCGCGTCCGCGAGAAAGGCCCTGGCGCTAGTGGCGACGACCGCGTCGTAGAGCGTCCTTTTCGGCGCGCCCGCGAGCGGGAAGACTTCGACCACCGGCAGCCGGGCGACGGAAAAGCCGAGGCGGCGCAGACGGGCGGCGCTTGCGGCCGCATCGTCGCGGGCGCGGAAAAGCGCGACGCGGGGTCTCAGGACTTCCGGATTCGGCATCGGCGGCATTATCGGCGGCCGGGCTGGCCGGGCAAGCGCGCCTTGCGGATCGGCGCGGCGGGCTTTACCGGTCACGCCTTCGCTGAGCGCTAACGGAACCCGCGTTGGACAAAGCCCTCGATACGCCAGACCTCGCCGCCGCAAGGCGCTGGCGAGACCTCGATTTCCGGAAAGACATCAATGGGCTGCGGGCGCTTGCGGTGCTCGGGGTGGTCGCTTTTCACGCGGATCGCGCGCTGCTGCCCGGCGGCTTCGCCGGCGTGGACGTGTTCTTCGTCATTTCCGGCTTTCTGATTTCTCGCATCATCCTTTCCGAATGCGCTGTCGGTCATTTCTCGCTCGCGATGTTTTACGCAAAGCGAGCCAAGCGCATCCTTCCGGCCTTGCTCCTCGTGGTCGCCGCGGTCTGGATCGTCGGCTGGTTCCGCTCTGCGCCGGTCCAGTTCCGCGACATCGGCGGCGGCCTGCTCGGCAATTCGTATTTCACAGTCAATTTCTGGCTCCTGCGGCTGGCTGGCGTCGGCGGCTACTTCGGACCCGATTCGGCGACGCAGCCGCTCCTGCACCTCTGGTCGCTCAGCATCGAGGAGGAGTTCTACCTCGTCTGGTCGGTCCTCGTGGCTGCCCTGCATCGCCTCGCGCCGCATTTCCTTCCGTTTGTCATCCTCGCCATTTTCGTCTCGTCGTTCGCCTATTGCGTCATTCTGACCCCTGTCGATCCGATCGGCGCCTTCTATCTTCCCTGGGCGCGGGCCTGGGAGCTCGCGCTCGGGGCGCTCATCGCCTACCGCGAGGTTTTCCTGCTGAACGCCTGGCCTCACCACTCGCGCGGTCTGGCCAACCTGTGCGCCGCGGTCGGGGTCGCGCTGATCCTCTGCGGCTACTTCACTCTCAATGAAGCGCTGCCGTTCCCGGGTTGGCGCGCGGCGATCCCGACTGTCGGTTGCGCTCTGGTGATCGCGAGCCCCCGGTCGATCATCGGCGAGGTCGCGCTCGGCAACCGGGTCGCTGGCTTCTTCGGCTTGATCTCCTATCCGCTTTATCTGTGGCACTGGCCGCTCATCGCCTTCGCCCACACCTGGCCCGGCGTTATTCCCACGCCCGGGGTGCTGTTCGCGCTCGCCGCCGCGGCGGTCGCGCTGGCCGCCCTCACCTATCGCTTCGTCGAAAAGCCGGCGGCGGCGCTTTTCCGGCGCCGCCCTTACGCGCTCGCGCTCTGGCTCGTCGCCGCCCTGGCCGCGACCGGAATCGTCGGACGGGTGACCTACGATTCGAAGGGTTTTCCCGGCCGGTTTCCGCCGCTCGTCACGCAAGTCTTCGACTTCAGCGTCAACGGCGCTCAGGGCGAACGCCTGATGTCGTGCTTCTATCAGCGCGACGACCGCGCCTATCCGCTCGAGGAGGAGCGCCGGCGCGCCGCGCGCTTCTTCGACGACCGTCACTGCGGCGTCGCCGAGGATCCGGCGAAGCCGAGCATTCTCGTCGTCGGCGACTCGCATGCCGCGCATCTGTTTGCCGGCTTGGACCGGGCGTTCGGCGACCGCGCCAACGTGATGGCGCTGGCGGCCGTGTTCTGCGTTCCCCTGGTCGAGACTGTCGCCATGGACGAGGGCGTGGCCGGGACGCCGCGATGCCGCGCAATCAACGACTTTGTGTTCAAGCGGATCCGGGAGATCAAGCCGGACGTGCTCGTGGTCGGCGGCTACTTTTCCCAGTACGATCACGAGGCGAACTGGCGCTATCCCGGCTTTCTCGACGCTTTCGCCGCGGGTGCCCGCAGGCTGCACGACGACGGAATCCGCTCGATCGTGATTGCCGGCGAGGTGCCGACCTGGGCGCCGGCGCTGCCGATCCTCGTCGGGCGCGACCTCCTCGAAACCGGCGCGGCGCCGGAGTTCTCCCGGGTCGGCGTCCGTTCGGATTCGCTCGAGACCGACAGAATCCTGGCCGGCAAGGACTGGGGCCCGGGCGTCGTCTACGTGTCGCAGGCGGAGAAGCTATGCGGCGCGTTGGGCTGCCGGCGGCGGGTTGGCCGCGAGCTGCCCGACGACCTGTTGGCGGTCGATTACGGCCATTACAGCCTAAAAGGCTCGATCTTCGCGGTGGAAACGATTCTCGCGCCCGCGATCGAGGCGGCGCTCGAGAAGGCGCGAGTGGCCCGGTAGACGCGGCAGACCCGGTGGGCGAAGCCGGGATTAGCCGACGGGAGCGGCGGACTGCGGCAATTCGCGCGATCGCAGCACCGGTTCGGCGCGCGGCAGACGCACCGCGGCCAGCACGTCGGTATCGATCGGAGATTCGTCCGCATAGTCTTGCAAGCGCAGAAGCGAAAGCCAGCCGCCGCGGCCCGCGCCTTCCGGACCGAAGTCCTCGAAAGCGAGAAACTCGAGGTCGGCAACGCCGGCTGCTTCCTTGACCCACAGGGCCGACGCGAGCTGGATCGCGTCGATCAGCGACAGGAACCGCGGCTGCTCGTCCGGATGGCGTGAGGCCGCAGGCCGCTGCCATTTCACGTCGCGCAGCCGCGCCGCGCGCAGCATCGTATTCGGGTCAGGCGTCACGAAGGTTGCGATGGACCGGAGGTAGCGCGTGAAGTCGGCCAGCCCCGAAAAACGCCCGCCAACGAAGGCCGACGGTCTCAGCTCGGCAAACAGAATGCTGTTGGCCCAGATGCGGCGCTTCCCTGTCGCGGCTTCGGTCAGGATCGTTTCGATGTCCGACTCCGCTTCGCCCGAGCGTCCGCTCGCGTGTCGCAACAGCACATTCATGTGCAAAAAATGTTTATCGCTGGTGGAGATGATCAAGTCCATCTTCCCAATCTCCGACCGCAGCCGGAGCGAGAGCGCCCCGGAGGTCGATCGCCACGGTCGCCCGCGGCTGTTGCTCGATCGTCATGATCTCGACCCGCTCGGGGAGCTGGCTGTCCCCGGTGAAAATCGCTCGTCCGGTGATGGAAACGTCCTTGTTTCCGAACGGGTTCAACGCGTCCTCTCCCATGGCCTTGTCGAACACGCAGTCGATCTGCGTTTCGCCGCCGGCGAGGGTCAGTCGGCCTTTCCAGAGCGCTCCGCGATAGTCGATGGCTTCGAGCCGGCCGTCAAACGAGGTGATCACGCTGCCGGAGAACCACATGTCCGTCAGGGGCCGCACGTCGTTGCGCAGACCGACGCGATCGACCTGCCGGCGAAAGAACTCGTCGAGCGGCAATTCGGTGTCGTGGAAGCGGACGAGCACGACGTAGCCAGGATCGAGGGCGGCGACGATGCGCTGAAACGCGCGCATCAGGCGCTGATATTGCAGCAGGATCTGATAGTCGCTGCGGTAGACCCGGCCGGCGCAGCGCCGGAACAGCGCGATCGCCGACGCGCTCGGAGCGGTCGCCCGGATCTTTTCGACGATGCCGAATTCGCAAGCGCCCGCGGACAGATGGGAGACCAGAAACTCGCTCGAGGCGGCCTTGGCGTGGATCTCGCGGTCGGCCGCGATCAGCGCAGCCAGCACGGCGTCGAACACCCTCTTGAAGAAAACGGCCGGGATCGCCTCGGCCGGAGCCGCGGACGCCTGGCTCGGTTGAATAACGACTCGAATCTCGCTTCGCCCGATCGGGCTCATTGTGAGGCGCCTCCAGATATCCTTGCGATAGCACGGCGAACGGCCACCGGACAGGCGGCGAATCGCCGCCTATTCAAGGGCGTGAATAGCCGCCGGTTCACTCCCCGCGCGGTTCAGGCTAAGGGCGGGATTGGCGAGCAGATTTTTTCGGGCTCAAGGAGATCGGGAAAACCAATGCGGGTTCTGGGCATCGAGACGACCTGTGACGAGACGGCGGCTGCTGTCGTGCGGCTGACCCCCGAAGGCGCAGGCGAAATCCTCGCCGACGAGGTGATGAGCCAGATCGCCGCCCACGCGGCCTACGGCGGCGTCGTGCCGGAAATTGCGGCGCGCGCACACGTCGAGATCGTCGACATGCTGATCGCCCGCGCGCTCGCCAAGGCGGGGGTCGCGGCCAAGGACCTCGACGGCGTCGCGGCGGCGGCCGGGCCGGGCCTGATCGGCGGCGTCCTCGTCGGCCTGATGGCCGGCAAGGGCGTCGCGCTCGCAACCGGCAAGCCGCTGATTGCGGTCAATCACCTCGAGGCCCACGCCCTGACCGCGCGCCTGACGCCAGGAGTCGCCTTCCCGTATCTTATTCTGCTGGCTTCGGGGGGCCATACCCAGATCCTCGCGGTCAAGGGCGTGGGCGACTACGACCGCCTCGGCGCGACCCTGGATGACGCCATTGGCGAGGCGTTCGACAAGACGGCGAAGATGCTCGGCCTCTCTTATCCCGGCGGACCGGCGGTCGAGCAGGCGGCGAAAACCGGCGATCCCGAGCGTTTCGCGTTGCCGCGCCCGCTGATGGGCCGGCCCAACGCCGATTTCTCCCTCTCGGGCCTGAAGACGGCGGTCCGGTTCGCCGCCGAGCAGGCCGCCCCCTTAGGCCCCCAGGACGTCGCCGACCTCTGCGCATCCTTCCAGGCGGCGGTGGTCGACGTGGTGGAGGACCGGATGCGGGTCGGCCTCAAGCGATTCCGCGAGAACCTCGGCGCGGCGCCCCGGGCGGTGGTGGTCGCTGGCGGCGTCGGCGCCAACATGGAGATCCGCGCCGCACTCGAGCGGCTGTGCGCTGAGGCCGGCCTGCCGATGGTCGCGCCGCCGCAAAACCTGTGCACCGACAACGGCGCCATGATCGCCTGGGCGGGAATCGAGCGTTTGCGTCTCGGACGCGTCGATGGGCTCGACGTCTCCGCCCGGCCGCGCTGGCCGCTCGATCCGAAATCCGAGCCGGCGCTTAACAACAAGGCGTGAAGGACAGTCTTACTGGGGGTTCGGCTGTGGCGCCGGATGCGGGTTCTGCGCCGCCGCCCCCTGCTGTTCCTTGTCTTTCTCGTTAGCCATGTGGCGCCCGACGATGCAGCCGCCGATCGCCCCGATGACGCCATGATGGCCGGCGTAATGGCCGGCGACGCCGCCGACCACCGCGCCTTTGAGGCAGCCTCTGGCTTCGGCCGGAGCCGGACCCATCATCGGCAAAAACGCCAGCGCGACGGCTGCGCAAAAAGCGGGTTTCATCAAAAGGACTCTCCTTGTTCCTGTACAACCTAACTTGCCAAGGCGGCGCAAGGTTCCAAGCGCTCTTCATGCCCACGGCGTGGACCGCCGGCGCGTCTTGCGGTCTTTTGGCTCCGGGCGGACGTCGAAGCCTGGCCCGACGATTGCAAATTGGCCTTGCGGCGCCTATAAAGAAGCCTTCCCCCCGAGTTTTGAATTTTGAGGCTGCGCCTCATCCGGGCAGCAACCGGAGCCGTGCGGCCGAACGACCACAAGGAGCAAGTCCCAATGAGCGACGCGCCGCTAATGCCGAAGGCGACCGCCGTGTGGCTGGTCGAGAACACCTCCCTGACCTTCGACCAGATCGCGGAATTCTGCAAACTGCACCCGCTGGAGGTCAAGGGCATCGCCGACGGCGAGGTGGCGACCGGCATCAAGGGCTACGACCCGATCTCGACCGGCCAGCTCAGCCGCGAGGAGATCGCCAAGGCCGAGGGCGATTCGGACTACCGTCTGCACCTGTCCGTCTCGAAGGTCCGCACGCCGGAGTTCAAGAAGCCGCGCGGCGCGCGCTACACGCCGCTGTCGCGCCGGCAGGACCGGCCGAACGCCGTGCTGTGGCTGTTGCGCAACCACGGCGAGTTGAAGGACGCGCAGATCATGCGCCTCGTCGGCACGACCAAGCACACGCTCCAGGCGATCCGCGAGCGTACCCACTGGAACTCCGCCAATCTGCAGCCGATGGACCCGGTGACGCTCGGCTTGTGCTCGCAGATCGACCTCGATTTCGAGGTCAACCGCGCCGCCAAGGATCGGCCGAAAGTCGAGGAGCCCGGCGGTCAGACCCTGGTCTCGGCCGAGATCACCACGGCCAAGCCCGTCCAGCCGGCCCCTTCGAGCCAGCTCGAAGTGTTCGGCGCGCCGAAGCCGAAGCCGGTCGAGGAGCGCATCGACGTCAATGCGGTGTTCGGCAAGCCCAAGGAGCCGCGCGTCGAGGACAAGCAGCCGCCCGTCGAGGACGAGGAGTCGAGCGTCGAGGACAAGCAGCCGCACGTCGAGGAGTAACGCGGCGCCCTTCAGCCCGTTGTGAGACGGGCTGCGCCTCTCCCCGCAATCGCGAGGCGAACGAACGCATCGGCGCGCCGCGGCCGGACTTGGAAGAACGTCGAAGATGAGCGGGAAATGGGCCTGCGAAGGCCGACAGGGATTGCACATCGCGATAGGGGGCGCCGCGGTTGCTGGGTCGGTCCCGGCCCGGCGCGCCCGGCGCCATCTCATTTGCCGCGGCAGTGCTTTCAGCATATAGTCACAACTCTCCAAACGTGATTTTTCTCGCTCATCATTGAACGCGCCCCGTTGGCGATTGAGGCGACTTCCGCGTTACGCTCCGAATCATCGGCAGTGCTCGATAGACCCGTCCGTTTGCAAGCCTGTACAAGCCAAGCCTCTTCGCCCAAGCGCAATCCCCATCGGTGATGACCCGCTCGAAATGGGAGGAGATGACAATGAAGCGCACGAGCGTCCCATCGACTGTCGCGGTTGTGGCGCTGCTTGCCGCGCTGGGCGGCATCGCCCTTGCGGCGCAGGACAGGTACGCCTTGCAGGTGCCGGGCGGTCTCGCCTTCTCCGAGTTCAGGGGATACGAAGACTGGCAAACTGTCGCCGTTAGCCAGAATGGCAAGATGATCGAGACGATCCTCGGCAATCCCGAGATGATCGAAGCCTACAAGGCGGGCATTCCCGGCAATGGCAAGCCCTTCCCGGACGGCGCCAGGATGGCGAAGATCCATTGGAACGCGAAGAAGGCTGAGGACGAACCCGGCGAGCCGCTTGTGCCGGGCGCCCTGCATGACGTGGACTTCATGGTGAAGGACAGCAAGAAGTTCGCGGACAGCGGCGGATGGGGATGGGCCGAGTTCGAGTATGACACCGCCTCCAATACGTTCAGGCCCGGCAATGAATCTGACGAGCCGCCGCAGGCGAACGACGCCAAGTGCGGGTTCGCCTGCCACACGATCGTGGCGGCGAAAGACTATGTTTTCACGGCCTACCCGCAGCGGTGACAGAGGAATAGACAAGGGAGCGCGCATATGCCGCCGGCGCACCAGCCTGGGCAATCCGCCTTCCGCTCGA
>NZ_JBKQOT010000537.1:0-6993 GCF_052145395.1 Roseiarcus sp. | reverse complement strand
CACAACATGCTCAAGCTCGCCCAAGGTCGGAGTCTGTCTATCGCCAAGCTCGCAGCCACCTGAACCCCGCCAATCCGCCCAAACCGGCCAAATCCAAATCCAGAGCCGCCGATATCCTTCACAAATCGCCGCAACACCGGACACTATTTGGACAGGCTCCTTGCTGATCAATAGTCCATACCGCCCATACCGGACAGGGGCGGCCTCAAAACAGTCGACTGTGGGAGGTACGCTCATGGACGCGCCAAGTACGGACTTCACCCTTGCAGGGACCCCTCGACGAGCTGAAGGCGAAGGGCCGGCTCGTGGTGCACGGAGCCCATCGCCCGATCCTCGTCGTCCATGACCGCGGGCGCGTCTTTGCGCTCGACAACCGATGCCCACACATGGGCTTCCCGCTCGATCGGGGCAGTGTCGAGGACGGCATCCTCACCTGCCATTGGCACCACGCCCGCTTCGACCTCGAAAGCGGCTGCACTTTCGATCTCTGGGCGGACGACACGCCGACCTTCCCGGTCGAACTGCGCAACGGCGAGGTCTGGGTGAAGACCACGTTCGGTCATGCCGACCCCGCGATGCACTGGCGCCAGCGGCTCAGCGACGGCCTTGCGCACGACATCGGCCTCGTCATCGCCAAGGCGGTGCAAGGCCAGCTCGCGGCCGGGGTGCCGAAATTCGAGGTCGTCCGGCAGGCGGCGCTGTTCGGGGCCCACAACCGGGACGGCTGGGGTGTAGGCCTCACGATCCTCACCGCGCTCGGCAATCTCATGCCCGCTCTGCCCGAGGACGAAGCCTATCTCGCCCTTTTCCATGGGGCCCGCCGCGTGGCGGCGGACTGCGACGGGCAGCCGCCGCGGCGGGAACGTGCGCCGCTCGGAAGCCGGCCGGAAGCGGCTACCCTCAAACGCTGGCTGCGGCGCTGGACAAAGGTTCGTCATCGCGAGGCGGCGGAGCGAACCCTACTCACGGCTATCGCCGAGGGTCTTTCGCCCGCTGTGCTCGCCGACACCCTGCTCGCCGCCGAGACCGAGCGTGCCTTCGCCGACGGCGGGCACTCGCTCGACTTCATCAACAAGGCGTTCGAGTGCCTGGACCTGATCGGCTGGGAGCACGCTTCGTCGCTACTGCCGACAATCGTTGGAGGGATGGTGGCGGCGCGCGGCGCCGAGGAATCGACCGAATGGCGCCAGCCCGTCGATCTTGTCGCGCTTTGCGATGAAGCGGCCGGGCAGCTGCCGAAGCTATTCACCGAAGACCCCGGCGCGCATGGCTGGCCGCACCACGCGGCCCTCGCCCGGGAGCTGCTGGGCGACGATCCGGTCGCGATCGTCGAAGCAATCAAGGCGGCAGTCAATCACGGCGCCGTTCCAACGGACCTTGGCCGATCGCTCGCTTACGGGGCGGCGCTTCGGGTGGCTCGCTTCGGCAACGCCAACGAGCACGCCGACTGGGAGACGGCGCACCACGTCTTCACCCACGCCAATGCGCTCTGCCAGATGCTCGGGCGGATCGGGATCGCGACCAACGATCACCTGGCGGCGGCGCGGGCTCTGCTGCACAGTGCGATGGCCCTCTATCTCACGCGCTACCTCAACGTGCCGCCGGCCCGCATTCCAGGCGAAGGTGGGGAGCGGCTCGAAGATCTGCCCGCCAATGAGGAGGCGATCCGGACCGCCCTGCTCGACGCGTTCGACCGCCAGCGACAGGTTGATCTTGCCGCAAAGCTCGTGGCGCGGCATCTCGAGCTCGGCCATTCGCCGCAGGCGCTGATCGCCACGCTCGCCCATGCGGTGCTGAGGGAAGACGCGGGCTTTCATGCCTACCAGATGCTGGAGGCGGGAGTCCGGCAGTTCGCCGTCTGGGGCGGCGCCGACGAGGGCCGGCACATCCTCATCGCGGTCGCCCGTTATCTCGCAGCCCATTCACCGACCGAACGCGCGGCGCTGCAAACGGCTGACATGGCCCGCCGCTTGGTGCGTGGAGGCGAGCTGCATCAAGCCCGAGCGTCGTGACAGGGCGCCCCGGGACGCGCTCGTCGATTCTATAACTCGTCTATTGCTCACCCACGGCAGACGTCAGGGCCGAGCCCCGATCGTGTAAGCTCCAAATCCGATCTTCCGCGCAAAGGACCGTCATGCTCGGCGTCTGCTATTACCCTGAACACTGGCCGGAAGCCTGGTGGGTCGAGGACGCGCGGCGGATGCGGGAACTCGGCATTGCATACGTTCGCATCGGTGAGTTCGCATGGTCCCGCTACGAGCGGAGCCGAGGCCAGTTTCAGTGGGACTGGCTCGACACAGCGATGAACACGCTCGGCGAGGCCGGGCTGAAAGTCGTGCTCGGCACGCCGACTGCCGCGCCGCCGAAATGGCTGATGGACGAACATCCGGAAATCGCGCCGATTGACGAGCAAGGGCGACGGCGCGGCTTCGGCTCGCGCCGGCACTACACGTTCTCGTCGCAGGTCTATCGGGAGGAGAGCGCGCGGATCGTCGAAACCTTGTCCCGGCGCTATGGCGAGCATCCGGCTCTCGTCGGGTGGCAGACCGACAACGAGTTCGGCTGCCACGACACCGTGCGCTCGTGGGGCGCAGAAGATCTGAAGGCGTTCCGCGACTGGCTTCGAGGCGCTTACCAGTCCGCGGACCGTTTGAACCAAGCCTGGGGATCAGTGTTCTGGTCGATGGAGGTCGGGAGCTTTGATGAGGTCTCGCTGCCCAATTGCACTGTGACGGAGCCTAATCCGGCCGCGTTGCTCGACTATTGGCGGTTTCAGTCGCAGCAGGTGGCCGCCTTCAACCGCATGCAGGTCGACATCATCCGACGCTATTCGCCCGGCCGGTGGATCACCCACAACTTCATGGGCTTCTTCAACGAATTCGATCATTGGCTGCTTGGCGAGAGCCTGGATTTCGCGACCTGGGATTCCTACCCCCTCGGCTTTCTCGAGGGCTTTCCCTTCGCCGAAGCGGAGCGTGGCCGCTGGCGGACCACTTCGCGCCCCGATATCGCGCCTTTTCACCACGACCTTTATCGCGGCGTGGGCCGGGGGCGCTTCTGGGTGATGGAGCAGCAGCCGGGGCCGGTCAACTGGGCGCCATGGAACCCCGCCCCAGCGGGAGGGATGGTCCGATTGTGGGCGATCGAAGCGCATGCGCACGGCGCTGAGGTTGTGAGCTATTTCCGCTGGCGGCAGGCTCCGTTCGCTCAGGAGCAGATGCACGCGGGGCTGAATTTGCCCAGCTCACATGAGCTTTCGCCCGGCGGTCGCGAGGCGGCGGCCGCGGCCGACGACCTCATGCGTCTGGGCGACTTGCCCGCGACCGTGGCCGCGGAGGTCGCCATCGTCTACGATTACGAAGCGCATTGGGTCGCGGCGATCCTGCCGCATGGCGCAGATTTTCGCTATCCGGAATTGGTTTTCCGCTGGTACGAGGCTATTCGAGGTCTCGGCATCGACGTCGATTTCGTGCCTTCGGGCGCGAGCCTCGAAGGGTATCGTCTTGTCCTGGCGCCCTCCTTGCCCATCGTTTCGGCGAGCGCCGAAGCGGCCTTCGCCGCCGCGAAGGGACTGGTGGTCTTCGGCCCGCGCTCCGGATCGAAGACGCGCCACTTTTCCATTCCTGAGGAATTGCCGCCCGGCTCTTTGCAGCGCCTTCTTCGTTCACGAGTGATCGAGGTTTCCTCGCTTCGGCCCGGCGCCAATATCGCAATTCAAGGCGCCATTTCAGGCAATGCCGAGCGGTGGCGCGAGCTTGTGGAGACAAGCGCCGAGATACTTGCCGCCTTCGCGGACAACTCGCCTGCCCTCGTCGGCAATGACAACTGTTTCTATCTGGCCTGCTGGCCCGACTCGCGCGCGCTCCGGATGCTGATGGAGCTGTTGTGCCGAAAGGCCGGCCTCTCGACGATCGAGCTGCCGAAAGGCGTGCGATTACGCCGCCGCGGCGATCTCACGTTTGCCTTCAACTACGCTGAGACGTCGTGGCCGGCCCCGTTCGGCGGCGAACCGCTCATCGGCGACGCATCCGTGGCTCCGCGCAGCTTTAGCGTGTGGCGAACCTCACCAGCCGGCAGAGACCGATGAACCGCCTCCACAGCCCCGGTTCGTCGACATTCGGCGATCCCGGGTCGACGTTGCCGACATAGCCGATGTCACCGTTGTAGACTTCCTTGTCATAGTCGTCCGCGATCTGCATGACCTTGTCGCCCGGAGCAAAGGCGGCGGTATTTTCGCGAGACGGTCGACCGGATTGCGACAATGCCGGCTTTCCCCAATCCGTTTTGCCGGCGGCTGAAACTCTGAGCGCGCTCTGACCGCTAAGGCCACGCGCGCCCGGTAAGAGCCGCGTCGGCTTCACAGGCTATCGCGTCCGGCGCTCGGCCGTCTCCATCGGGTGGCCAATTTCGTCGTCGGCGTCTTGCTATCAGTCGGAGCCTTTCCGAGATTGACGCCTGGTCTGGCCGCCGTTTGTGGCACGGGGCCTGATAGCCTTAACTGGAAGGCTTCCGGAACCTCCGGCCATCATTCGGTGCCGGGCGTGGTGACGGCGCTGTCAGAAGAGCCTTCGATCAATTGTCGGGCGTCTTCTCGCAGCGCCTTCCGCGTTTCATCGCGCAAGTAATGCATATGGCCGCCGCCATAAACTTTCAGCTTCACCCGTCCCGATGGGCCATAGTCGGGAATTTGATCGAGCAGCATTTGTGTGCCCAAATATGGCGTCTGGACGTCGGTGAGCCCGTGGCTGATCAGGACGTTGAAATTCGGATCCAGCGCGAGCATGCGCTGCAGAGCAAAAATCGCTCGCGGCGGCTCCAGCCCGGAGCCCCAATTCCAAGCGTGACTGACGGCTTCGTTCAAGAGCTCATAGCGTTCGTCGATCTTCCAACCAAGGCGGTCATTGTAGATGCCCATTACGGCGCTGGAGAAGGGCGCATCGAAGCCATCGACCACTGGGTCAAGCCAGCGGCTCCGATACCTGTTCGGTTCGGGATCGTTAGCGCTGATCGTCACATCGTAGAAAGCAGCGACTTTGCCTTGCTGTCGATCGAACTCGCGGAGGAAGGCGTCCTTGTCGACTCGCCCGCCCAGCTGTTTCACCAGCTCCTCGTTGAGGCCGGTGAGTTCGCTGACGTGTTGCGCCATGCGGCCGACAGCGGCCGCATCCTTTGGCCCACTCAAGAAGTCGAGCAGATAATCGTGGCGCGCATAGTTTTCGACGTCTTCCAGATCCTTTCGCGTCACCTTTCCGCTTCGCTCGCGGAAGGCCGCCGCGTAAGAAGGCAGCCGGACGGCAAAGGGCAATGGATTGGTGACGTCGGCCGAGTCGGCCCCCAGATCAAGAGCAGGCGAGATCAGAACAAGGCCGTTGATTCCGACGCCTTGCTTCGTCGCGAGCTCCTCGGCCAGCCGCGGCCCACGAAAGCCGCCATAGCTTTCGCCGAGAATGAATTTTGGCGATGCGAGGCGATCATTCTCGGCCAACCAACGTCGAACCACCACGCTCAACGCCTCGATGTCGCCGTTCACCGACCAGAGTTTCTTCCGGACATCGTCTCCCGGCCCGATAATCCGGCTATAGCCGCTTCCTGGCGGATCGATGAAGACGAGATCGGTAAAGTCGAGCCAAGTGTCTTCGTTGTCGACTACGGTCGGGGAGGAGGAAGGGGAAAGGCTGTTGGTGGGCAGGCGCCATGGCCCGACGGCTCCAAGTTGGAGCCAGGCCGAACCTGCGCCTGGACCGCCATTGAAGACGAAGGTGACGGGCCTCTTGTGGGCGTCCGGTGCGTTCAGTTGATAGGCGATATAGCAAACGTCAGCTTCGGGTGCGCCTTTGTCGTCGCTGAGCTGGATGCTGCCGGCCGTGGCCTTGAAGTCGAGCTTGCGACTTGCAAAGTTTAGCACTTGGGTCGTGGTCGCCTCGGCAGGCAAGGGTCTGACTGGCGCCGTCGAGGACTTTGTATCCGCCGATTTCGTCGATCCGTGCGGAGCGCTTGGCGGGGACGCGCCCTTCGTCAAATCCTCTGCAGCAAGCGGGGCCGCCACGATCAAAAGGCCAACACAAACCGCCAGGCGTCGCAAGAAGGCAATCATGCAACTCTCCACATTTATTTCGTGACAGTGCTTCGATTCCGCCGGTTGCGCGAGATCGCAGTGGATCTCTCCACTCTAGCTTAAAAGCTAGATCGGCGTGACGGGCCGTATATTCCGCCAGGGCCAAGCGAGACAAGGTGCGGGGCTGCCAGAGGAGGGGATGCGATTCAAGCCGAGGGCATTCGCTAGGCGAACTGCTGCTGTCCTCCCAAATTGCGACGCCGAGTGCTGCAACCAGGAATGACCGGTTGTCGTCGACTCCGGCCGTCTCTTTCGCGCAAATAGCGGGCATTCCGCGAAGGCTTGGCGAACGGGCGAAGTCGAACCGTTTGCGGACGTTGGCGCAAAGCCTGGGGCTCATGGCGCGCGCAGGGCTGCGCGATCGAATCGGTGGGCATGGCGCATGCGCATTCAGGGAGGGGGATCCTGGATCACCGGGCCAAGGCGTTGCCCCGGCCTTTCCGCTGATCTCGCGGATGGGCCGTGCTCTCCTCGTCGTTACGGGTAATCAGCCGTGCGGTACGCTGGTCGCGCATGTAGATCCAGAGCCAGGAGAGGGCTACGCTCAGCCGGTTGCGCACGCCGATGAGGAAGTAGATGTGGGCGAGGCCCCAGAGCCACCATGCAATAGCCCCCGTAAGCTTGATCCAGCCGAAGTCGATCACGGCGCGTCGCTTTCCGATCGTCGCAAGATCGCCTGCGTGCCTGTAGACGAAGGGTGGAGATGAGGCCGCCCCTCGAAGCCGCGCCCGAATCACTTTCGCAACATAAGTCCCCTCCTGCTTGGCGGCCGGCGCGATGCCGGGGACCGGCCGACCGTCCGGCCGCAGGACAAACGCCGCGTCGCCGATCGCAAAGATCTCGGGATGTCCCGGGACCGTCAGATCGAGCGAGACCAT
>NZ_JBKQOT010000536.1:0-4236 GCF_052145395.1 Roseiarcus sp. | reverse complement strand
ACCGCGAGATCGTCGATCTGCTGTTCTTCCCGACTGGAGGCGGCAAGACCGAGGCCTATCTCGGACTCGCCGCCTGGACGATCGCGCATCGGCGGATCACCAATCCGGGGGCCCTGGGCGCAGGCGTCGCGGTCCTGATGCGCTACACCCTGCGCCTTCTCACCCTCGATCAGCTTTCGCGCGCCGCGGGCGTTGTGTGCGCTCTAGAGTTGATGCGTGGCGAGTCGGCCTGGCTCGATGGGACCAAGAAAATCCTCGGCGACTGGCCGATCGAGATCGGCCTCTGGGTCGGCGCCGCCGCGACGCCGAACAGGCTCGGCAAGAGGGGCGACGATCGGACCGATACCGCTGTCGCCAGAGTGCGGTTGTTCCGACGCGACGGCCGCGAAGCGCCTGCGCCGATCAAGGCCTGCCCGTGGTGTGGCGAACCGTTCACCCGCGACAGCTTCGCCTGTCACCCCTCCGACCTCGCGCCGAAGAACATGCTGATCCGCTGCGCCGGTGCGACTTGCGCCTTCACCGGCGCAAGGGCGTTGCCGATCCTGACCGTTGACGAGGCGATCTATCGACGTCTGCCGGCGTTCGTGATCGCGACCGTCGACAAATTCGCCGGGCTGCCTTGGCTTGCGGAGGCCGGCGCCTTCTTCGGCAACGTCAACCGCGAGGATGAATGGGGGTTCTATGGAGCGGCGGACGGCGCGCGCGAGGGGCGTCCGCTGTTCGGCGGGGCAAGCCTTCTGCCGCCTTCATTGATCGTCCAGGACGAACTGCATCTGATCAGCGGCCCGTTGGGCACGGTCGCGGCGCTTTATGAGACGGTGCTCGATCGTCTCGCGACGCGCACGCGGGAGGGCAAGCGGGTCCGGGCCAAGATCGTGGCGAGCACCGCGACCGTGCGGCGGGCGGCGACCCAGATCGAAGCGTTGTTCGATCGGCATAAGACTGAAGTGTTTCCGCCTCCGGGGCTGGACCGCCGGGATAGCTTCTTCGCCAAGACCGTCTCGTCGGCGGAAAAGCCGGCTCGGCTCTATGTCGGGCTCGCTTCCCCCGGCAAAGGACCAAAACTCATCTTCCTGCGCGCCCTCGTGTCATTGCTGGCGGCCGCGCAAAAGGAGGCTGACGAGGGCAACGCGGCCGATCCCTACCTCTCGGCGCTTTGCTACTTCAATGCCCTGCGCGAACTCGGAGGCGCTCGCCGCATTGTCGAAGACGAAGTGATGGCGAAGCTCGCGACCTATGGGGACGAGCGCCGGCGGGTCGCGCTGCCCGACAAGCCGTTCGGCAACCGTCGCCTGCGGGAGGTCCTGGAGCTGACGTCGCGCGAGAGCACCGACAAGGTCGCGGCGGCGAAAGAACGCCTGGCGAAGGACGCGAGCGATCCGCTCGGCGTCGACGTTGCGCTGGCGACCAACATGATTTCCGTCGGGCTCGACATTCCGCGTCTGGGCCTCATGGTAGTTCAGGGTCAACCCAAAGCCGCGGCAGAGTACATCCAGGCGACGAGCCGCATTGGACGCCAGGTGGACAAGCCGGGCTTGGTTCTCGCGCTCCTCAATGTGCACAAGCCGCGCGACCGCCTCCACTATGAGGCCTTCCGGCAGTTCCACGCCTGCTTCTATCGGGCTGTCGAAGCGACGAGCGTGACCCTGTGGGCGGCGAGAGCCATGGACCGCGCACTCGCCGCGGTGGTCGTCGCCGCAGCGCGCCACATGATCCCCGCGCTGACGCCGGACGGGGCGGCGGTCGATATCGTGGACTACAGCAGCGCCCGAGCCGATGTCGTCAAGATGATCCTTGCCAAGGCGCCTCCCGCGGCCGTGATCGGCGGTCACGCGGCGCTCACGAAAGCAATCGACGACTTGCTTGACGCCTGGGAGAAGATCGCGTCGGATCGGAGCGCCAACGCCGAGAGCCTATTCTACGGCTACCCGAAGTCGCGCGCCTTGTTGCACGATCCGCTCGACCCGCTGCTCGATACGCTCGACCCGCTCTTGCGGCGCTTCAGGGCCGCACACTCGATGCGCGACGTCGAGCATTCGGCGCTGCTCAAGGTGACCGATCCCTATGGAAATATCCTGAACTGAGACCAGCGCCGTGGCGGAAAATTCAATCAGAATGAGTCAGCTCGTCGGTCTGTTTGGACCGGGGGCCATGCTCGATCTTCCGGATCGTTCGGTCCTGGTCCTCGGCCTCGACCATTGGGAGATGAGGGGAAAGGCCGCGTTCCAAAAGATCGAGGAGCCACGGCTTCAGCGACTGCTTTATCTGCGCCTCAAGGATGACGATCGCATTGTCGGTGACAAGCCGCCGGAGCTTCGGACGCCGCCGATCGATAACCGCGACCCAAGGGCCCCCTCTCCAGCCGTTCGTGCGACCGTATTTCCGCGATGGTTCGCCTGCGAAGCGATAGCCGGCGATCCGCCGAACCGCAGACGGTTGGTTCGGTTCCAGGACCTGGAAGCGCCGAAGCGCGCAGTCCACGTCGGCCCCGACGGCAAGAAGCGGAAGGCCTCGCCGATCCGCTTCGTTTGCGGCTGCGAGAACGGCCACCTGCAGGACATCGAGTGGCGGCGCGTTCTGCATCAAAACCAGCGCGCCGAGGGAGCGGACACGGCCGCGGCCGCCGGACCGTGCAGGAAGCCGATGTGGTTGGAAGATTCCGGGACCAGCGCTGATCCGAGGGACACGCGCATCGTCTGCGAATGTGGCGCGTCCTTATCGCTGGAGGAATTGTTTCAGCCAGGGCGTCTGGGAGCATGTCCGGGAGCCCGGCCTTGGATCGGCTCGGGCGATCATGATCCCAATACCTGCGACGCCAGCAAAGGTCTCAGATTTCTGACCCGCAGCGCGACGAACGCCTACTTCCCGCAGATCGCGCGCGTCATCTCGCTGCCGCAGGCGACCGACGCTCTTGCCCGCAATCTCGAAGCCGTATGGACGGACGTCGGCGAGTGCAAGACGGTCGACGACGTCAAGCAGGCCAAGAGGTTCAATGGCGCCGTGCGCGCCAACCTTCAGGACTACGCGGACGAAGAAATTCTGGCTCGAATCCTGGCGATATCCGCTGGCGGCGTGCGCGCCGAGGAAGCCGAGGACCCGAGGATCGCGGAGTTTCAATTGCTGGCAAGCGGGCGAGCGCTCATCGGCGCCAACAGTCCCGACGCCAACCTGCATGCCGAAACCTTGCCTCGCGTGATCTGGGACCCCAATTTGGACCCCGAGTTGGCGAAGATCGCTGCAGTCGTCGCCGTCCATCGCCTGCGCGAGGTCGCCTGCATCTACGGGTTCACCCGCTTCGAGCCCGCGCCGCTGGCGAGCGATGACCTCGAAGACGTCGGCCTCGCGGTCAAAGGCGCGCCCCTCGGTCAGAATCCGGACTGGCTGCCGGCGATCGAGCAATTCGGCGAGGGCGTCTTCATCCATTTTTCGGCGGACGCGCTGGCTGAATGGCTCGTCCGCCCGGCGGTCCTCGACCGTTCCCGAAGGCTTCAAGAGGCCGTCAAGAAGTGGGCCGCTGCGAAGCGCGCTTCAGGCATGAAGATCAGCGTCGTGCAGGTTGCAGAGCGCGCGCGGCCAGAATACGTCATGGCGCATAGCCTGTCGCATGCGTTGATGTCGGAAGTCGCCATCGAGTGTGGCTATCCCGCGAGCGCACTCAAGGAGCGTATCTATCTCCTTCAGCGCTCACCCGGCGACGCCATCCGCTGCGGCGTCTTGATCTACACCGCGGCCGCCGGCAACCAGGGAACGTTGGGCGGCCTCGTCGAGGTAACGCACCGGTTTTCCCGCGTTATCAAATCGGCCTTAGAGCGCGCGCGTTTGTGCTCGGGCGATCCCGTCTGTGCCGACCACGACCCCGTGAATGCCCAGGATGACCGCATGCTGCACGGCGCAGCCTGCCATGGCTGCCTCCTGATCTCCGAGACGAGCTGCGAGGCGCGGAACGTGTCGCTCGACCGGGCCCTCCTGGTCGATACGGTCGGAACAGCCGGCGCGTCGTTCTTCTAGCCGATCTTCGCGGATTGGCGATGTTTGGGGTCGCTGCTGAATCGGGGCATTGAAGGTCTGCACTACGGGGGTTTTGGCGGGGGCGCCTGGATGGCTGCGATTCTCGGCGCGGGCTGGGGCGGCAGATCGAGCTTGAGTCTGTCGAGCAGCAAGAATCCAACTCGGAAGCGGCGGCGCTGCGTCTTTCCCAATGCGCGGGGCGCTGGTCTTGATGGCCTCACTGGTCTT
>NZ_JBKQOT010000535.1:0-4659 GCF_052145395.1 Roseiarcus sp. | reverse complement strand
GCGCAAGGAAGCGGCATGCAGCGTGAGCTGCTCGGCCGCCTCGATTCGCGTCGCCATGTCGGCGTGACGGAACGCCACGGCCTGATGCTCGATGATCGGCTTGCCGAACTGGATGCGCTCCTTGGCGTAGGACAAAGCCGCCGCATGAGCGCCGCGCGCCATGCCAACCGCCTGCGCGGCGATGCCGATGCGGCCGCCCTCGAGGTTGGCGAGCGCAATTCTGAGCCCCTGTCCTTCCTCTCCGAGCCGTTGGCTCGCCGGCAGGCGCATGTCCTCGAACACGAGCGCGCAGGTGTCGGAGGCGCGCTGTCCGAGCTTCTCCTCGACCTTGGCGACAACGAAGCCCGGCGTGTCGGTCGGCACGATGAAGGCGGAGATGCCCTTTTTGCCGGCGTCGGGATCGGTGACGGCGAACACGATCGCCACGTGGCCGTTCTTGCCCGAGGTGATGAACTGCTTGGAGCCGGAGATGACGTAGGACGAGTTGCCGTCGCGCCGCGCCCGGGTGCGGATCGACGCGGCGTCCGAGCCGGCGATCGGCTCCGTCAGGCAGAAGCAGCCGATCTTCTCGCCGCGCGCCATCGGCTTTAAGAAGCGCTCGCGCTGCTCGTCGTCGCCAAAGGCGAGGATCGGCGCGCAGCCAACCGAGTTGTGCACGCTCATGATGGTCGAGACCGCGCCGCAGCCGGCGGCGATCTCGATCACCGCCAAGGCGTAGGAGACGTAATCGCTCCCGGCGCCGTCCCATGTCGAGGGGACGGTCATGCCCATGAAGCCGAGTTCGCCCATTTCCCTCAGCGCCTCGCGGGGAAAGGCGTGCTCGCGGTCCCAGGCCGCGGCGTTCGGGGCGAGCTTTTCTTCGGCGAAGCGCCGCGCCATGTCGCGGATCGTCGCCTGCTCTTCTGTCGCGATCATGCGGCCTCCAAAGCGATCGCCGTCGCCTCGCCGCCGCCGATGCACAGCGATGCGACGCCCTTCTTCTGCCCGTATTGCTTCAGCGCTCCGAGCAGCGTGACCATGATCCGCGCCCCCGAGGCACCGATCGGGTGGCCGAGCGCGCAGGCGCCGCCGTGGACGTTGATCTTGTCGTGCGGAATGCCGATCTCGCGCACGGCGATCATGGCGACGACCGCGAACGCCTCGTTGACCTCCCAGAGGTCGACGTCGCCCGCCCGCCAGCCGACTTTTTCGAGCAGCGTTTTAATCGCCCCGACGGGGGCCGAAGGAAATATTGACGGCAGGCCAGCGAAGGTCGAATGGCCCAGAATCGTGGCGAGAGGCGCAAGGCCGCGCTTGTCGGCCTCGGAGCGGCGCATGAGAACCAGCGCCGCGGCACCGTCGGAAATCGACGAGGAGTTGGCCGCCGTCACTGTGCCGCCCTCGCGGAAAGCCGGCTTCAGCGTCGGGATCTTCTCCGGATGGGCGTTTTTCGGCTGCTCGTCCACGCTCACTGTCACGTCGCCCTTGCGCCCCTTGACGGTTACTGGCGCAATCTCATAGGCGAAGGTCCCGTCCTGCCCGGCCTTGAGCGCCCGGCTCAGCGAGGCGAGGGCGTAAGAATCCTGCTCTTCGCGCGAGAACTGATAGGCCTGAGCCGCGTCCTCGGCGAACGTCCCCATCAGCCGGCCGCGGTCGTAGGCGTCCTCGAGCCCGTCGAGGAACATGGAGTCGATCACCCGGTCGTGGCCGAGGCGGTAGCCGCCGCGGGCGCGCGGCAGCAGATACGGGGCGTTGGTCATGCTCTCCATGCCGCCCGCGAGCATGACCGTATTGGTTCCGGCGATGAGCATGTCGTGGGCGAACATCGCCGCCTTCATGCCGGAGCCGCACAACTTGTTGACCGTGGTGCAGCCGGCGGCGTCGGGGAGGCCCGCGCCGCGCGACGCCTGCCGGGCGGGCGCCTGCCCCTGCCCCGCCGGCAGCACGCAGCCCATCACCACCTCCTCGATGTCGGTCTTGGCGACGCCCGCGCGCTCGACCGCGGCGGCGATGGCGACCGAGCCGAGCTGAGGCGCGGTGAGCGAGGCAAAGTCGCCCTGAAGGCCGCCCATCGGCGTGCGCGCGGCGCCGACGATCACCACAGGATCTTTTGAATTCATGATCTTAGGCTCCTAAATTGAAGTCGTTTTTTAGTAATCCGCGTCGGTCAAATCGAGGGTGAACTCCTTCCCCCCTTGTGGGGGAAGGCCGCCGCCCCTTCATCTTTCTCAAAGCGGAGCACTAGTGAGTCGGCTTGCCGGCGTCCTGCGCCGCCGCCTTCTCGGCGTTGCGCAGCAAAAAGCGCTGGATCTTGCCGCTCGGGGTCTTGGGAAGCTCGCCGACGAAGGCGATCTCGCGCGGATAGGCGTGCGCCGACAGCCGCTTGCGGACGTGCTGGCGCAGTTCTTCGGCGAGTTCGTCGCTCGCCGCATAGCCCGGCTTCAGCACCACGATCGCCTTGACGATCTCGGTCCGTTCCGCGTCGGGCTTGCCGATCACCGCCGTCTCCAGAATCGCCGGATGCTCGATGAGCGCGCTCTCGACGTCGAAGGGGCCGATGCGGTAGCCGGACGAGGTGATCACGTCGTCGTTGCGGCCGACAAAGGTGAATTGGCCCGTGGGCTCGAGCTCCACCGTGTCGCCTGTCCGGTAATAGCCGCCGCCGATCGCCGGGGTCGGCTGGTTCAGGTAGCCGGTGAACCAGAGAGCGGGCGAATTGGCGATGTCGAGGGCGAGCGTGCCTGGCTCGTGCGGACCGAGCTCCCGATTGTCGTCGCTCAGCACGACGACGCGGTAGCCGGGCATCGCGAAGCCGGCCGAGCCGACGCGAACGGCATGGTCGAGGCCGTGGTGGTTGTTGACCATCATGCCGTTTTCCGTCTGGCCGTAATGGTCATGAATCGGCGCCGAAAGATGGTCGGCGAACCAGCGGATGACCTCGGGATTGAGCGGCTCTCCGGCCGAGCTTACCGCCCGCAACTGGCCCTTCACGCCGGCCGCCGCCTCAGGGCCCGCCGCGATCAGCAGGCGATAGGCGGTCGGAGCGCCGGCGAGATTGGTGATCCCGTGGCTCTTGATGATCCGGTAGGTGCTCTCGGCGGTGAAGTGACCGTCGTAAAAGGTCGTGGCGTGGCCGAGGAGCAGCGGCCCGGTCACGGCGTAATAGAGGCCGTACGCCCAGCCCGGATCGGCAATGTTCCAGAACCTGTCAGTCGGACGCAGATCAATGGCGTAAGTCATGTACAAATCGAACGCGATCAGCGCCTTGAGCGGGACCGGCACGCCCTTGGGCAGGCCGGTCGTTCCCGAGGTCGACATAAGCAGGAAGAGATCGCTTCCCTTGCGCATGACGGGCTCGAACGTCGGCGAGGCGGCGGCGACCTCGGCGGCGAAATCGAGATCGCCGGGGCGCTTTGGCGCGTCGCCGGAGATCGGGGTCGTCACCGCGATCCGCGGGGTCATGGGGATTTCGTCGAGCTTCGGCCGGTTGGCGGGATCGGTCACGATCAGCTTTGCGCCCGAGGTCTGAAGCCGGTGCTCGATCGCCTTGGGGCCGAAGGCGGTGAAGAGCGGCTGATAGACCGCGCCGGCCCGCCAGGTTCCGAGCGCCACCGTCAAGAGGTCGGGAATGCGGGGCAGCATGCAGGCGACCACGTCGCCCGGGCCGACGCCGTGGGTCTTAAGCACATTGGCGAAACGCGCGGCGCGCTCGCGAAGCTCGACGAAGGTCACGGTTGCGCGATGGCCTTGCTGGTCTTCCCATCGAAGCGCGACCGCGCCCGGGGAGGCCCAGCGGTCGCAGCATTCGACGCAGGCGTTGAGGCCGCCCGAGAGAGAGCCGCTGAGCTTCGCCTCGACATCCTCGAACCGGAAGCCGGCATGCGCCTGCGTATAGGGCGCAACGGTCTCGGCCATCGACATTTCCTCCATCCTAACGTCCTTCGCTGTCATGCCCCCGACTAGCGCATCCGGCTCCAATGCTCCATCGCGCTCCCGTATCCGGTTCCCGCATGGCATTCTATGACGGGTTCGGCTGGATTTGGAGAACGATCTTGCCACTTGCGGCATTGTACGGCGCGGTCGCTGACTGTCGCTGACCGCGCAGCGGAGGGATCGCCACCTCACCCGACAGGGCGGAGGCGCGATGGAGCGGCGAATTATCGCCAGGACCGCGATCCGGGTCGCCCGCAAATAAGCGGACGGCGCCGCGACGCCCGCGCAGGCAAGACCCGGCGCCCGGGTCAGATGGGGCTCAAGGCGAGATTGGCGCCCGTGTCCTGGTCAAAAAGATGCATGCGCTCAGCATCGAAAAGGAAAGGCCGCTTTTCCCCGATGCGTGAGTCGTCGGAGGCGCCGACCCTGGCGACGATTCGATGCGGTCCGCTGGAAGCGTCGAGCAATGTTTCATGTCCGAGATGTTGCGCGACGTCGATCGAAAGAAGCGGCGCGCCTGACGAATCGGCGCTGCGAGGAGCCGGCCGCAGCGCCTCGGGTCGCACGCCGAGGACCACCTTGGGCTTTTCGTATCCATTCAGGGCGCCGCGCAGCCGGTCCGGGATGGCGATCGCGAAGCCGTTGTCGGGGTCGACCAGCTTTGTGTCGGCAATGGACAGATCGAGAAAATTCATAGCCGGCGATCCGATGAAGCCGGCGACGAAAGTGTTGGCGGGCTTGTTGTAG
>NZ_JBKQOT010000534.1:0-10743 GCF_052145395.1 Roseiarcus sp. | reverse complement strand
GCCCTCTCCCGCGAGGGGAGAGGGAGAAAAAGCCTATACCGCTGCTGTCACTGCCGGCACGAAGTCGGGGGTATCGGTCGTTGTGTAGTTGAAGGTCACGTCGCCCCAAACATCGAGCGCTTGCCTCAGCGGCGTGCAGGTCTTGGCCGCATCCGCCAGGATGTTCGGGCCTTCGTGGACATAGTCTCGCCCGGCGTTGCGGGCAAAAATCATCGCTTCGAGCGCGACGCGGTTGGCGGTCGCGCCGGCCGCGATGCCCGCCGGATGGCCGATTGTGCCGCCGCCAAATTGCAAAACGACGTCCTCGCCGAGGAGGTCGAGGAGTTGGTGCATCTGGCCTGCGTGGATGCCGCCCGACGCGACCGGCATGAGCTTGTTCAGCGACGCCCAGGGCTGGTCGAAGAAAATGCCGTGCTCGAGCTGCTGCGGATTAAAGTCCTCGCGGCAGATGTCGTAGTAGCCCTTGGTCGTCACCGGGTCGCCTTCGAGCTTGCCGACGACGGTGCCTGCGTGAATATGATCGACGCCCGCAAGCCGCATCCATTTGGCGATGACGCGGAACGAGACGCCGTGAGTCTTCTGCCGCGTGTAGGTCGAATGTCCGGCGCGATGGAGATGCAGGATCATGTCGTTCCTGCGCGCCCACTTCGCCATCGATTGGATCGCCGTATAGCCGATCACGAGATCGATCATGACGATGACCGAACCGAGCTCCTTGGCGAACTCGGCCCGCTCGTACATGTCCTCCATCGTCGCGGCGGTTACGTTGAGATAGCTGCCCTTGACCTCGCCGGTCGCAGCCTCGGCCTTGTTGACCGCCTCCATGCAATAGAGAAAGCGGTCGCGCCAATGCATGAAGGGCTGCGAGTTGATGTTCTCGTCGTCCTTGGTGAAGTCGAGCCCGCCCTTGAGCGCCTCGTAGACGACGCGGCCGTAGTTGCGCCCGGAAAGGCCGAGCTTCGGCTTTACCGTCGCGCCGAGGAGGGGCCTGCCAAACTTGTCGAGCCGCTCGCGCTCGACGACGATTCCGGTCGCCGGGCCCTGGAATGTCTTCACATAGGCGATCGGAAACCGCATGTCCTCGAGGCGCAGCGCCTTTAAGGGCTTGAAGCCGAAGACGTTGCCGATGATCGAGGCCGAGAGGTTGGCGATCGAGCCGGGCTCGAAGAGGTCGAGCTCGTAGGCGATATAGGCGAAGTACTGACCTTCGGTTCCCGGCACGGGATCCACGCGATAGCACTTGCCCCGATATTTCTCGCTTGCCGTCAGCCGGTCGGTCCACACCACGGTCCAGGTCGCCGTCGACGATTCGCCCGCGACCGCCGCCGACGCCTCGATCGGATCGACGCCCTCCTGCGGCGTGACCCGGAAGCAGGCGATGATGTCGGTGTCCTTCGGCGTGTACTCGGGCTCCCAATAGCCCATCTTGCGATATTCCATCACGCCGGACTTGTAGCGGTCCTTGCCCTTGACGGTCTGCGACTTCTGAACGTTCATGGCGTCTCTCTCCTCCTTGAGGGCGGGTTTCGGCCGTCGTCCGGCTCGACCAGGAATTTCCTCTCGATCAGGCGCGCAGCGCGCGGCGACCGCGCTCGATGAGCTTCAAGATCATCGGCGTCAGGATGAGCTGCATCGCGATGTCGAGCTTGCCCCCTGGAATGACGATCGAGTTGGCGCGGCTCATGAAGCTGTTGTGGATCATCGACAGGAGGTAGGGGAAATCGATGCCGTGCGGGTTCTTGAACCGGATGACGACCATCGATTCGTCGGGCGTCGGGATCGAGCGCGCGATGAAGGGGTTCGACGTGTCGACAGTCGGCACGCGCTGAAAGTTGATGTCGGTCTGGCTGAATTGGGGCACGATGAAATTCATGTAGTCCGGCATGCGCCGGAGGATCGTGTCCGTCACCGCCTCGGTCGAGTAGCCGCGCGCCGCCTTGTCGCGATGCAGCTTCTGGATCCATTCGAGATTGATGACCGGCACGACGCCGATCTTGAGATCGACGTAGCGAGCGACGTCGACCTGATCGGTGACGACAGCGCCATGCAGGCCCTCATAGAAGAGAAGATCGGAGCCTGGCTCGAACTCGCGCCATTCCGTGAAATGGCCCGGCGGCGCGCCATGAACTTCGGCCTCGACAGCGTCATGCACATAGGCGCGGGTCCGGCCTCCTCCCGTCTCGGAGTATGTTCGAAACGTGGTCTCGAGTTCCTCGAACAGGTTCGCGTCGATTCCGAAGTGGCTGTAGTGATGGTCTCCGCGCGCGGCCGCTTCCTTCATGCGCTCACGCATCTCGGCGCGGTTCCAGCGGTGAAAGGCGTCGCCCTCGATGTAGATGGGATTGTTCTTCTCGCGCCGGAAGATCTGCTCGAAGGTCTTCTTGACCGATGACGTGCCCGCTCCCGAGGACCCGGTGATCGCGATAATGGGGTGCTTAATGGACATGCCTCGCCCCTCCGAACGTCACCGGCGCATGAGGCCGCGCTTCCCGAACAGGGGGGGCAGCCTCGCCTCGCCTTCGTCGCCGTAGTAGCGGGCGACGCGCTCGACCTTGTCTTTGGAGCCGAAAATGAGAGGCGAACGGACATGGATCGATTCCGGCTCGATCGTCAGGATGGGTCGGTAGCCGTCGATCGCCGCGCCGCCGGACTGCTCGATCAGCAAGGCGACCGGGCTCGCTTCGTAAAGGAGACGCAGGCGGCCGTTCTCGTACCCTTCCCGCGAATCTTCGGGATAGAGATAGACGCCGCCCGAGAGCAGGGTGCGATAGACCTCGGCGATCATCGAGCCGACCCAGCGCATGTTGAAATTGCGTCCGCGCGGGCCTTCTTCTCCCTCGACGAGGTCCTCGATGTAAGACCGGACCGGCGCCTTCCAGTGACGCGCGTTCGCCGCGTTGATCGAAAACACGCTGGAGGCTTGGGGCATTTCGACGCGGCGGGTCGTAATTCGATAGACTCCGTCTTCGGGGTCGAGGGTCGCAACCGACACGCCGTGGCCGATCGTGAACGCGAAATCGATATGAGGCCCGTAGACGAAGATTCCGGCCGCGCGTTGGCGGGTTCCGCGCTGAAGAAAATGCGCGGCTTCGAGCGTGCCGGGCGGCGCGTCGAGCACGGAAAAGATCGTGCCGATGGTGATATTCGCCTCGATGTTGGACGAGCCGTCGAGCGGATCGATCGCGACGAGAAAGGTCCCGTCGGAGTCGAGCGCGACGAAATCTTCGCGCTCTTCGGAGACGACGCCGCGAACGCCCGACCCTTTTAGGGCGCCGATGAACGCTTGGTCCGCGAACACGTCGAGCGCTTTCTGCGCGACGCCGTCATGGTCCGGGCCGACATCCGCGTGCAGCGCGCCCCCGAGGGGCCCGCGCCGAATTCGGCTGGCGACCTCAATCGAAGCGTCCGCCAGCGCGGTCAGCACGCGGGCGAGATCTTTTGGGGCGGTGGCGGCGAGAAATGCGCCAAGGCCCTCGTTCACGGTCGAAGGTACGGTCACGGGCTCCTCCCGGAACGGCCCGTCGACGAAAAGGTCGTCGAACGGGTCGAAAAGTAGGGCCTCTTACGTGACAAAAGAAACTGATTTATTTTTGGAAGAGCATTCAAAATCCTTGAATACATATCGGTCATGCGTAATCTTTCCCTCCGGCAAATCGAAGCGCTTCACGCAATCGTCGCCGCGGGATCCCTCGTGCAGGCGGCTGCGGCGCTGAACATGACGCCGGCCGCGTTGACGGCGCGCGTGAAGGGGCTCGAAGAAGCCGTAGGGCTCAGGCTGTTCGACCGAACGCCCTCCGGGATGCGTTTGACCAAGGCGGGGGAGGCGGCGCTCGAGGCCTCGCGCGTCGTCAAGGAGGCGATGCGCGATTTCGCCGAAGCTATGCGGGCGATCGCGTCCGGAGAGGGCGGGCTTTTGTCAGTCGGCGCCGTCTCGACCGCGAAATACTTCGCCCCGCGACTGATCGCCGCATTCCTGGCCACGCGGCCGAAAGTCGAGCTTCGTTTCCTCATCGGCAATCGCGACGAGACCATCAGATCGCTGCGCGGGGGGACCATCGAGGTGGCGCTGGCCGGCCGGCCGCCTCGGGATCTGCCCGTGGAGACGTACTCCTTCGGCGCGCACCCCTATGTGCTGATCGCGCCGCCGGACCATCGCCTGGCCGGCGGCAAGGGGTTGACGCGCGCCGAGCTCGAGGGAGAAGCTTTCCTGTTCCGTGAGGCCGGATCTGGTACGCGCACCTTGTTTGAGGACTATATCGGCGACACCACAATCAGGCCGGTCCAAGTCGGGATTGAGCTCGGCTCGAACGAGACGATCAAGCAGGCGGTTATGGCGGGGCTCGGCATCGCGCTGCTGTCGGCGCACACGATCGCGGCGGAAGTCGCCAGCGGTCGCCTGGTCAGCCTCGATGTCGAGGGGCTCCCGATCCTGCGGCGGTGGCATGTTGTCAACCGTACCGACCGAACGCTGTCTCCGGCCGCCAGGGCGTTCCGGGATTTCGCCATTCGGGAGGGCGAGCATTTCCTTCCAGGCGTGATGGGGTGACGGACGGCTCTCCAGCGAGGCGCAAGCCTGCTTGACTTGAGTGTCAATTTAAGTTTACATTCTCTGCTGTTAAGCAAGCGGACGGAGACACCGTTGCGCATCCTTCTCATCCACCCGAACTATCATTCGGGCGGCGCCGAAATCGCAGGCAATTGGCCTCCGGCCTGGGTGGCCTACCTCGCCGGCGCCCTGAAGTCGGCGGGATATACGGACGTCCGCTTCATCGACGCGATGACCAATGATCTGAGCGATGAAGCGCTCGCGGCCCGCATCGCCGCGGAGAAGCCCGATATCGTCGGCGCGACGGCCATTACGCCGTCGATTTACAAGGCCGAACGCGCTCTTCAGATCGCCAAAGAAACGAACCCGAACGTTGTCACGCTGCTTGGCGGCGTACACGCGACCTTCATGTTCAAACAGGTGCTGAGCGAAGCGCCATGGATCGACGCTGTCATACGCGGCGAAGGCGAGGAAATCCTCGTCGATGTCGTGAGGGCGATCGCGTCGGGCGAATGGGCGGCGCGACGGCGCGAGATCAAGGGGCTGGCCTTCACAGAACCCTCGCAGCAAGGCGCGCAGATCGTCGCGACGCCGGCCGCCCCGACCGTGAAGAATTTCGACGCGATCACGCCGGACTGGGGCCTCCTCGAGTGGAGCAAGTACAAATACATTCCACTCAATTGCCGCGTCGCCATCCCCAACATGGCGCGCGGGTGCCCGTTCACCTGTTCATTCTGCTCGCAGTGGAAGTTCTGGCGCGACTATCGCATTCGCGATCCGAAGAAAGTGGTCGATGAGATCGAGACCCTTTACCAGCAATATGACGTCCGGTTCTTCATCCTTGCCGACGAGGAGCCGACGATAAACAGAAAGAAGTTCGTTCAGTTCTGCGAGGAGTTGATTGCACGCGGCCTGCCCGACAAGGTCCAATGGGGCATCAACACCCGGGTCACGGATATCCTGCGAGACGAAGAGCTTCTCCCGCTGTATCGAAAGGCTGGGTTGCTTCATGTGTCGCTCGGCACCGAGGCGGCCGCTCAGCTGAAGCTCGACCTTTTCCACAAGGAAACCAAGGTCGCCGACAACCGGAAGGCCATTCACCTCCTGCGCGAAGCGGGCATTGTGGTCGAAGCGCAGTTCATCGTCGGTCTGGAGAACGAGACCGCAGAGACCCTCGAAGAGACCTATCGCATGGCGCAGGAATGGAAGCCTGACCTCGCCAATTGGTCGATGTATACGCCCTGGCCGTTCTCCCAACTCTACCAGGACATGAGCGATAAAGTCGAGGTCTTCGACTTCGAGAAGTACAATTTCGTGACGCCGATCATCAGACCAGAGGCGATGGACCGCGGCGAACTGCTCGATCGCGTTATGAACAACTATCGGCGCTTCTACATGCAGAAGGCTTTGTTCTCATACCCTTGGGCGGGAACCAGCCAGCGTCGGCGCTATCTGCTCGGCTGCCTGAAAGCCTTCCTCAAGGCTGGCTTCGAGCGCAAGTTCTACGATCTCGGCAAGGTGGGCTATTGGGGACCGCAGTCGCGCAAGAAGGTCGATTTCCATTTCGACAAGTCGCGGACCATCGCGCCGGCCCAGATGGCCAACTGGGTGGCGAACGCCGACCGGTCGCGCAAGGCGCAGGTGAGCCTCGTCGACGCGAAGGCCTGTGGCGGCGGAATAGAACAAATGGCTGATGACGATGTCGTTGGCGCAACCGTTGATCGCTGAAGGCCGGGCGAAGCGTTCGAGATCCGAGGGCGAGACCTCTGGCCGGGTTGGACCCAATGCGGCGATCCAGCTGCTGCGCGTTCTGCCGTTGGCGGCGGAACCGGAGACTGTTCTCCGCATCCTTGTGACGGCGGGCGTGCTCGATTGGGCCATTCACCCGCCAACCGACATGGTCGAGGAGCGGTCGGTAGCCGCGCTCCATCGGGCGACGCGCAAGATTCTCCATCTGGAAGAAGGCTTGGCCGTTCTGGCCGAGGCGGGCGGGCTCACTGGCGACTATATCCTAGCGAACCGGATCCCCGGCTGGGCTCGCGCGGCCCTGAAGGCGCTGCCGGCGCGGATCTCATCTCGCCTGCTCGCAAAAGCTATAACGGCTCACGCGTGGACCTTCGTCGGGTCAGGGCGATTTGCCTGCTGCTTCGCCAATGGCCTGACCTTCGAAATCTGGTCCAATCCGTTTTGCGTCGGAGAGCGTTCCGATTCGCCGATCTGCGCTTGGCACGCGGCCGTCTTCCAGAGGCTCTACCAGGCCCTCGCATCGCCGAGGGCGCGCGTGGTCGAAACGCACTGTAGCGCGCGGGGAGACGCATGTTGCCGCTTCGCCGTGAATGGGATTCGCAAATGAACTCTGGTCGACGAACTCGATCGCGAGACCGGCCTTGCGCCGAATCTTGTCGCTCACAGCACGGACGCCGGCATCGGGCGATTTCCGCGTGCCTCGTCGGCAGCGCAGGACGCATGCTCTTGCAGCGCCTGGCGCTTGGGAAATACAATTCCGGCGGACTCTGCACAAACACCCGCTGCACGTATCCCCGACCTGGCGAAGCTCGGGATTCTGTGCGCACAAAAATTCGTTGCACGCACCCATTATCGCGCGCCGGGTGGCGTCGGACTCGACGAGGATGACATTGTTCATCTTTTCGTTGCCGATTACGAAGGTCGTTAAGCGCGACACGGCGGAAGTCGCCGGTGTCGCATGGCGCCCATACGGTGAGCTGTCCGCCGACGTGGCGGCGAGACCGGAAGCCCGCGGTTTTGGTCAACGACTATCTACTGAAGCGATGACGGCGGCTTGAACCCTCAACGTCTGGACTCTGAGGTGGGGGTTGCGATAGCGCTAGCTCTCGCGCCCCTGGTGAATGGGGGCGCGAGAGCGGCGACGGTGCGCCGAGAATCGAGAAGGGCTTCCCCGTCTGAACCTTCAGCCGGCGAGGCGCGGTTGGACGTTGGATGAGCGAGCCCGCGCAATTTTCCCCCGACATCACCCTCGAGGTGGACAGAGAAGGCGTGATTCGAACGGCCGTGTCCGCAGAGGCGCTTGCCGACGAACCGCTCGAGCAATGGCGCGGATTGCGGTGGACGGACACTGTGTCCCCGGACACTGCGGAACGGGTTGCGGAGGCAGTTGAGACCGCCCATCACGAAGGCGAATCCTCGTGTTTCACGGTCAATCAGCGGCTGCCAAGCGGCCGCGAGCTAACGCTCGAATATACCACCGTCAAGCTCGGCAGGAGAGCCGGCTTCATCGCGGTTGGGAGGAGCATCCAGGCCGTTTCCGACCTCAGGTCTCGGCTCGCGCTCGTCCAGAAGGAGCGCGAACAGGATTACTGGAAGCTCCGCGAGATCGAGACCAGATACCGGGCGCTGCTCGACGCCTCGTCCGAAGCAGTCGCGCTCGTGCGCATCGGGAATTTTCGGGTCGTAGAGGCCAATGCGGCAGCGACGAACTCTCTGGGTCTCGTTCCTGGCGCTGAATTTCTCCCTGATCTGACGGATCGCGATCGGAAAACCCTTGACGCCTTTCTCGAGACGGCCCGTGTGAAAGGTCGAGCGCCGGGCATCGTTCTGCATCTCGCGGAGAACGAATCGTGGAGCTTGCGCGCCTCGACGCTGACGAGCGAGGCTGGCGCTTTTTACCTGTTCCAGATGGCGCTGCTCGCCGAACCCGAGGCGGGCGGTCGCGCCTCCGACCGGAACGAAGCGTCATTTTCGCTCGAGGCGTTCATCGGGCGCCTACCGGAGGGATTCGTCATCCTTGATCGCGATGGCGTCGTCAGATTCGCCAATCATACCTTCCTTGATCTCGTTCAGGCGGGCGTGGAGAGCGCGGTCATCGGGAAGAACGCCAAGCTCTGGTTTACCCGGCCAGGAACAGGCGTACGAGTGATCCTCAACCTTGTTGAGCAGCACGGCGCCGTGCGCTCCTTGAGGACGACGCTGGAGGGCGAGCTCGGCATGAGTTCCGAAGTCGAAGTCTCCGCAGTCGGCGATCAGGACGATCGCCCGCGATATTTTGCGCTGCTCGTTCGCGACGTCGTATCGCACGCCAAGCCGCGAGAAGACGCCTCTGATCTTGCGACCCTCATCGGCAGCCTGTCGGGAACGACGCTCGAATCGGCTGTCCGCACCTCGGTCGAGGCGGTCGAGCGGCAGCGCCTGGTCGACGCTCTTGCCCAATCCCGCGGGAAACGGACCGCCGCGGCCAAGACCCTCGGCATCAGCCGGCAGAGCTTGCATGCGAAGCTGAAAAAATACAGGCTGGAACAAAAGTAGGGGGCCTCCGTCTCCGCTGGAGATCTGGGTCTTGACGGTCGAACAGCAACTGCCGCCGGCTTTTGGCGCCGCAAATCTCTCCAACTGCGAGCGGGAGCAGATCCATCTCGCCGGATCGATCCAGCCCTACGGCGCGCTGGTTGTTGTCCGAGAACCGGATCACGTCATTATTCAAGAAAGCGAGAACGCCGCGAGTTTTCTCGGCTTTCGCCACCGGCTGGGCGGACTCTCGCTTCGGACGCTTGGAGGTTCGGTCGCCGAGCGGCTGCGCGACGGCGTGACGGTCGATGTCGGCAGCATTCCGGTTGCGACGGCATGCACGGTTGGGGCGATGAACACACCGTACACGGCGCTTGTCCATCGCTCGGCGAATGGCGAGCTTGTCGTCGAATTCGAACGCGCGGTCGAGATGTCCGATTTGTCCGTCGATCTCGAACGGTTCGTTCCGGAAATCGTGGCGGCGGCGAATCTTCAGTCGCTTTGCGACGAAGCGGCCCATATCTTCCGCAAGCTCACCGGTTACGATCGGGTGATGGTCTATCGCTTCGACGACGAAGGACACGGGGAGGTCTTTTCCGAGACCCGAAAGCCGGACCTCGAGGCGTTTCTCGGCAACCGGTATCCGGCCTCCGACATTCCGCAGATCGCGCGCCGCCTCTACGAGCGCAGTCGCGTGCGGCTTCTGGCGGACGTCAATTATCGGCCGGCCCCGCTGATTCCGCGTCTGTCGCCGATCTCCGGGCGAGATCTGGATATGTCGCTGTGCTTCCTGCGCAGCGTTTCCCCAATTCATATTCAATACCTCAAGAACATGGGCGTGGACGCGACTTTGGTCGTCTCGTTGATGGTCAGCGGGAAATTGTGGGGCCTGGTTTCGTGTCACCATTATTCCCCGCGTTTCCTGAACTTCGAAATGCGGTCCGTCTGCGAGCTGGTGGCCGAGGTGCTTGCGACCCGGATCGCTGCGCTCGAAAGCTTCATGAGAGGCCAGGGCGAACTCGCCGCGCGCCGTCTCGAACAGCGGGGGTGACCGAGTGGATTGCGCGCGAAGGTGACTGGAGGAACGCTCTCTTCGACCGCAGCCGCCCGCTGCTGCTCCCACTCGGAGCGACCGGCGCGGCGCTTTTGTTTGAGGGCGAGATCCTGACGACCGGGGATGTGCCGTCGACGGACGACATTCGCCAGATCGCGCGCTGGTTGCGGCCGATGCTCAAAGACGGTCATTTTGCGACCGCAAACCTCAGCGGTCTGGAACCGGCGTTCGGCCCGCTCGCCGGCATCGCCAGCGGGCTTCTGGCGGTGTCCATCTCGAACCAGAGCGACGAGATGCTGATCTGGTTTCGAAACGAACGTGTGCGCACGGTGACCTGGGGCGGCGATCCATCCAAGGCGGTATCAGACTCCGACGATCCGTGCGAACTTTCACCGCGCCGATCCTTTGCGCAGTGGCACCAGATCGTGAAGGGCACCTCGGATCCCTGGACGGAGAGCGATCTCAGAGCGGCCCGTTTGATCCGCACGAGCATCAGCGACGTCGTCGTTCAGTTTCGCGCGGTCCGCATCCTGATCGCGCAGGATCAGCTCGATCAGGTGTCGCGCCAGGTTCACGGCTCGGACCAGCAGGTTCTCATCGCGGACGCCCGCGGCCAGGTCATGCAAAGCAGTGCGGGCTTCATGGAATGGCTGGGCGTCAAGGCCGACGCGTTGCGGCGTATCGACGAGCTGCCGCGCTTTTTCGACGACCCGGACCATGCGAAATTGCGGCTGGAGGCTCTCGTTGTCGAGAACCGGCCGTGGCGTGGCGAAGCGACGGTCGTTACGTCTCGTGGCGGCTCTATTCCGGTGCTTGTGAGGGCGGATCCGGTCCTGGTGGCCCCGGACCGCGTGTTGGGGTTTGTCCTGCTGTTCGCCGACCT
>NZ_JBKQOT010000533.1:0-2938 GCF_052145395.1 Roseiarcus sp. | reverse complement strand
CGATCGCGTCCTCCTCCCGGATCTGGTCGGGAACGAGCCCGCCGCCGCTGAACAGGTCATCCGCCCCGATCCTATGGCCGATCGGGATGTAGCACGCCTCGTTGGGCGAGACCGCGAGCGACACGCCGATCAGGTCCGCGCGTAACGGATCGAGCGAAGACGTCTCGGTGTCGAAGGCGACAACGCCGTCCTCGTGCGCCCGCGCGATCCAGGCGCTGAGCTCGTCGAGGCTTCGCACAGTCTTATAGGCTGAACGGTCCACGGGCGCCTTGGCCTCGTTGGCCCGGGTCCGCATGAGGTCGGCCGGCGTCGTTCCCTCCGGGGCCGCCAGCGGCGCTTCAGGCGTAGGGGCAGGCGGCGTCTCAGCCTCGGGCGCCAGCGCCGATTCGCCGTTGCGCGCGCGCCAGCCAGCCGGCCCGGCAAAATGCGGGTCCGGCTCGATCGCGGAAACGTCGACGCCGCAGAGCTCGCCGACCCGGCGCGTGATCGTGGTGAGCTCCATCGCCTTGAGGAAAGCGACGAGCTCCTTGCCGTCGAGCGTCGGGGCGGCGAGGTGCTCGAGCGGACACTCGAGCGGCACGTCGCGCACCAGAGTGACCAGCTTCTGCGAAATGCGGATGCGGTTGACATTCTCCGGCAGCGTGAGCGCCTCGCGCCGCTTCGGCTGCTTGATCTCGCTCGCGCGGGCGAGCAGCGTGTCGAGGTCGCCGTATTCGCCGATGAGCAGGGCGGCGGTCTTGACGCCGATGCCCGGCGCCCCGGGCACGTTGTCGGTCGAATCTCCGGCGAGCGCCTGGACGTCGATGACCTTGTCCGGCCCGACGCCGAAGTAGTCGGCCACCTCGGCCTCGCCGATTCGCCGCTCCTCGCGGTCGCCCGAGGCCGGGTCGTACATCGCGACCCCCGGCTCGATGAGCTGCATCAGGTCCTTGTCGGCCGAGACGATCAGCACGTCCGCGCCCTTGTCGCGGGCCTCGCGGGCGTAGGTGGCGATCAGGTCGTCCGCCTCGTAGCGGTCCTGCTCGACCGGGATCATGCCGAAGGCGCGCACGGTGGCGCGCATCAGCGGAAACTGCGGCACGAGGTCGGCCGGCGGCTCAGGGCGATGGCTCTTGTAGGGGGGATAGAGCTCGCGCCGGAACGAGTTCTCCGATTTGTCGAAAATGATGGCGAGATGGGTTGGCTTGATGCCCGCCGCGCCGTCCTTGACGAATTGCAGGACCTTGGTGGCGAACAGCCTAACCGCCCCGATCGGCAGACGGTCCGAGCGATAGTTGTATTTCTGATCCTGCCGGATGGACTGATAATAGGCGCGGAACACGAACGACGAGCCGTCGACGAGAAAGACGTGGTCGCCGGGGCCGACCGGACGGTGGGGCTGAGTCATGGGGCGCGAGAATAGGCGAAGGCGCGCGCGGGCGCTATTGGCGCAAAGCCCCGCTGTCGGCGCCGGGAAACGGTCTTTTTCAGAAGACTGGAGCAGCCGTTCATGCGCCAGTCATCCGGGGGAGAGCATAAAGAACGGGGGCGATTCGGGGTCGCGGAGGTGCCCTGATTCGCGAATGCGGGACGGTGCGATGAGGCGGCGGGAATGGATCGGCGGGTCGATCCTGGCTTTGGCGGCGTTGGTTCTCGGGTCGGATTCGGCCCTTGAGACGGCGCAATCCTTCACCATCCCGACCGCATGCACGGACGCCGCCCAATGCGCCTCGTTCTGCAGCAGCGTGGTCGAACAGGGTCGCTCCGAGAGCGATTTCCTGCAGCTCGCGGCCTATCAGCTCGGGCCCCCGCAGGCGATCGACCTGCCCGCGGCTAACCTCAGCATGCCGGCGCCCGTCGAACCGAACAACGTCTACGCCGGCACCGGGGCGGGAATGTTCAGCCCGGCCGTCGCCGGCCACCTGTCGCGCGTCTATTCGCCGAACCTGATTACCGGCAAGGTCGACGTCATCGATCCTGAGACGTTCAAGGTGATCGAGAGCCTCGACGCCGTTCCGAGCCCGCAGCACATCGTGCCCTCGTGGGACCTGCAGACGCTGTGGGTGTCGGGCGACATTTCCTATCGCGGCGGTCACGCCGATGTGATGCCGATCGACCCGAAGACCGGCAAGCTCGGCAACGCGATCGACGTGCCGGATTCCTACAACCTCTATTTCACCCCCGACGGCAAATCGGCGATCATGGTCGCGGAGGCGATGCGGCGGCTCGAGTTCCGCGACCCGCACACCATGGCGCTGCAGGGCTATATCGCGACGCCCCGCTGCCCGGGAATCAACCACGCCGACTTCGCCGCCGACGGCTCCTACGCGATCTTCACCTGCGAATACGGCAACGCGCTCGCCAAGATCGATCTCGTCCATCACACGCTCGCCGGGATCCTGCCGCTCACGGCCGGCGGCATGCCGCAGGACATCCGCGTCTCGCCGGACGGCTCGGTGTTCTTCGTCGCCGACATGCTGAAAGACGGCCTCGTGCTCGTTTCGGGCGACGCCTTCCAGCAGATTGGCTTCATCGCGACCGGCGTCGGCGCGCATGGGCTCTATCCGTCGCGCGACGGGACGAAGCTTTTTGTCGCCAACCGCGGCACCCACAACCTCGCCGGGGTCAAGAACGGACAGGGCAGCGTCAGCGTGGTGGACTTTTTTCGCCCGCGGGTGCTCGCGACCTGGACGATCCCCGGCGGCGGCAGCCCGGACATGGGCAACCTCAGCGCCGACGGCAAATGGCTGTGGCTCTCGGGCCGCTACGACGGCGTCATCTACGCCTTCAACACCGACGACGGCTCGGTGAAGTCGATCCCCGTCGGCGGCATGCCGCACGGCCTCACCGTCTGGCCGCAGCCCGGGCGGTATTCGCTCGGGCACACGGGGAATTTGCGGTAGTTTGTTCGCGGCGCGCGCCCCCCTCGCCCCGCTTGCGGGGAGAGGGTTGGGGTGAC
>NZ_JBKQOT010000532.1:0-3681 GCF_052145395.1 Roseiarcus sp. | reverse complement strand
ACCTTCAACTGGGCGAGGCTCGCGTGCCCGGCGTTGGCCTTCCGCCACGCCGCCCCGTGCGCGCGAAAGACGTCGGCGACCTCGAGGCGAGGCCGCGCCACGCGGCCTCAGGTCAGGCGGGCGGCGTTTTCTTCGTCAGCTTGATGTCCAGCCGGTCCAGCGGCCTCATGTCCCGCACCGGCGTGACCTCAATCATCGCCCTCGCGGTTGCCGCGATCGCGGTCGCGAGCGCCGTCCTGTTGATTTTGGACCTCTCAAATCCGTACTCGGGTGTATTTCGCGCCTCCCCGGCGCCGCTCGAACAGGCCTTGGCGGTGATGGGCAAGGAATGAAACGAATTTGGCGTCGCCCCAACGCCCGCGACCCCGAGGTCGAAAGTCCGGATTGGGCGGATTCTGCGCTTTGAGGCAACGACCGCTTACCTGCCCACTCTCGCCGTTCGCAGTCGCTGTTTGCAACGGCAGGTCTACGTCGAGAGCAGTCAAACTTGCGCATCGCGCCGACAGCTTCGTCCGCCCTACCCCACGCTCGCCGCCATTTTCGGCGATGAACGAGATGGTTTGCCGGGACGCGCTCCAAAGGCGAAGCGGAGGCCACGCGAACCAGGCGACGCGCCGGACCCCATCGAGAAACTTGTGCGGGTCGTTGGCCAAAAATCTTCGGCTGATGAACTGCCCGGTCGGCGGCGTCCGCCTTCCTCAATCGCTCCCGCCGCCGTCGTCGACAAGGCAAGCGCTCGGCCGTCGGCGTCGAGGCGTGCGGATGGCCAAGGGGGTGAGATGACACGCGGCGGCAGGGGCGTTCTCAAGCGATGGCGAGGCGTCGGCCTCGCGCGCGTCCCTCGCTGACGAGGTGATCAGTTTCGCGCACACGAATCGTGCGATGTCACACGCGTCGCACGGGGCGACTCCTGCGCGTTCCAAACATCGCGACCGAACGAAGCATCCGCCGAGGAAGTTTCGATGAAGCACCCGACTCCGATCACCTGGGAATGGTGGCGTGTGACGCTCGCCAATCTCGTCAAGGCGTGCGTGGCGCCGCGCGAACCGTCGCACGATGAGACTTACGCGCGCGTTGAGGACCACGACGAGCGGATGCGTGCGGCGTTGCGTGGGGAAGTCCGGCGACCGCGCCAGGCCGCGTGACGCCCTCCGCGTTCTCTGTTGCGATCCGGTGGCGCCGCGCAGAACGTCGCGTTCGCGGGATGATCGCCGAAAGGGCGGTTGCAATCCTTCAGGCTCGGAATTGCAGGCGGATAGATGGCCATTAGAGCCTGGCCTTGCGCCGCACGCCAGGCGTCAGTTGCTAGCGCCAGCAATCGCGCACGATCGGCGCGGGCTGGCGGGACACGTCGAGTGCAGCGGCGCGAGGTTTCCGACGCGCGATTCATGCTTCGCGATGAATAGGCGGCGGATCGCGGATTGGCCTTTGGTCAGGCTGTACAAGTTGCACATGAGAACGGACGATGAAGCGGGAGGCGCCACCCCGGCGCCAGCCGACGCTTACGCGTCCAGGAAGCGGTGCAGGCAATCCGATGGTTGGAATTGATTGGAATCGCGGCACTCCGCCAAGATCGGTGCACGGGCGGCTTCTCTTGCTGGTCGCCACGCCCGGAAAAGGAAATCACGATATTGCGGAGGACAATAGGCCGGGCATCTACATCGGTCATTGGAAGCATCAGGAAGGCTGGTTCCCGGTGAGAGTATGGGGCATGAACGAAGCCAACGCCCGCTCGCCGCTAAACGTCATGTTTTGGGCTGAGTTGGACGGTCCGCCTGGCGTGGAATTGAGGGCGCTTACAGAAAATCATATCAGCGGCTGAACGCCCGGCGTGCGGTCAATGTCGGAACCGGGGCGAGCGGGTTCCTGAAAGAGCTTTGTGACGACGAAATTGGAAAAGCTGTCGGTCAGCGCTCGCCGCCACATCCTGAGGCTATCGAACGGGCGGGCCAGTCTCGTCGGCGGCGGTATGCCAAAAGTCGAGGCCTTTCCCAGACTGACGATCCCGCGCCGTCGCGGTTCGGTGCTCAACCGAACGGGAACCAGTCGGACAGAGCCGCGTCGGCGCCGATCGTTCGCGTGGTTGAACTGGCGGAGGCGCGTCGCACTCACACACTACGTAGAAACCCTAATTGCGCACTCACGCTGGATGATGTCGAACAGCGGCGCGACGCCGCCGGAGATCAGCGGAGCCCTCGCCCAAAGCCCCATATGGGCCTGCCAAGAGTTCCGGGGGACACCGGCTGGCGTCGCGACCCACGACGTGGAGCGGGAGCGCCGCCGGGGGGCCGGCCAGGCTCAAAAACCCCCTCAAGGCCCCGTTCTGAATCCGCCGCCATCCCCTCCGGCAATCGAGGGAGGAGTCTCATGCCTGTCAAGATCATTCCGCCGACCCCTTCGGCCTATAAGTATCCGCTGCTGATCAAGCATCTCTTGCACACGCCCATGGTTCGTTCGCCGGATCAGGAGATCGTCTATCGCGACCTTCGCCGCCGGACGTACCGCGAGTTTCGCGAGCGGATCGGACGGCTGGCGAGCGGCCTCACTCAGATTGGCGTCGATCAGGGCGACATCGTCGCGATCCTCGAGTGGGACAGCGACCGCTACCACGAATGCTACTTCGCCATCCCGATGATGGCGCGGTGATGCAGACGGTGAACGTCAGCCTCGTTCCCGAGGACATCGCCTACACGATCATCGACAGCGGCGCGACAACGGTGCTGTTCAACGCCGACTTCCTGCCGCTCATCGAGAAGCTCGCGCCCCATCTGAAGGCGGTGAAGAATTACATCCTGATGCACGACCGGCCGGAGCCGCCGAAGACCGACTTCCCGATCAAGGCCGAATACGAAACGCTGCTGTCGGTCGGCTCGCCCTATTTCCCGTTCCCCGATTTCGACGAGAACGCCTGCGCGACGATCTTCTATACAACGGGGACGACCGGCCGGCCGAAGGGCGTCTATTTCAGCCATCGGCAGCTGGTGCTGCACACGCTCACGGGCCTCGTCGAATATGGCCTCGCCCCCCGCCACGGCCGCTTCCATCGCGATGACGTCTATATGCCAATGACGCCGATGTTCCATGTTCACGCCTGGGGCTGCCCGTATTGCGCGACGCTCGCGGGCGCGAAGCTGGTGTTCGCCGGCCGCTATGAGCCGGACATGTTTGTGAAGCTGATCGAAACCGAAAAGGTGACGTTCACCCATTGCGTGCCGACTCTGCTGCAGATGCTGCTCTCCGCGCCGGGAATCGACCGGGTCGATTTGAGTCATCTCAAGATGGTGGTTGGGGGCTCCGCGCTTCCACCCGCGCTTGCGCGGGCCGCGCTCGCGCGCGGCATGGACGTCTTTGCGGCCTACGGATTGTCAGAGGCCGGCCCGACGATGACCGCCGCGCATCTCAAGTCGCAGCATGAGGGCAGCCTCAAAGAGGAAGTCCGGCATCGGATCCTGGCGGGGATCGCCGTACCGCTCGTCGACCTTCGCGTCGTCGACGAGAACATGGCCGACGTGCCGCATGACGGTGAGGCGGTCGGCGAGATCGTCGCGCGCGCGCCGTGGTTCTCCACCGGCTACCTCAACAATCCTGAGGCTTCGGAAGTCCTTTGGGGCGGGGGTTACCTCTACACCGGCGACGTCGCCTCGATCGATCCGGACGGCTATATCCGCGTCGCCGACCGGC
>NZ_JBKQOT010000531.1:0-4893 GCF_052145395.1 Roseiarcus sp. | reverse complement strand
CGTCGGCGCGCGGGCGGAAATCTACGACCTCTTGTGGACGCTCGCCGCCGAGGGACGCGGCGTCTTGTTCATCTCCTCCGACCTGCCCGAGCTGATCGCCATCTGCCACCGCATTCTGGTGTTCGCGAAAGGCAGAATCGTCGGCGAGGTCGGGAGAGGCGAGTTCGACCAGCATCGCATTCTGTCGATGGCCTATGAGGACTATGGGACGTGAGCGAAGCTGCTGAGGGCGCGCGCGGCCGTCGCGCCGCCGCGCTTTGGAACGACATTCTGCGCTTCGGCCTGCGCGAGGCGGGCGTTGCGGTCGCGCTTGTCCTGATCGTGATCTTCTTCTCGCTGACCGCGCCCAATTTCGCCACGCCCGAGAACTTTTTGAAGATCTTCGTCCAGATCGGGATCAACACGGTGCTCGCGTCCGGGATGACCTTCGTCATTTTGACCGGCGGCATCGACCTCTCGGTCGGTTCGGTGCTCGCGTTATGCACGGTGGTCGGCGCGCTCATCATGACGAACGCGAGTCTTCCGTTCGCCGTCTCGATTCCGCTCGCGCTGCTCGGATGCATGGGCGTCGGGGGCTTATGCGGCTTCGTCAACGGCTTCGTCGTCGAGCAGTGGAAGGTTCCTTCCTTCATCGTCACGCTCGGCATGCTCAACGTCGCCAGCGGCGCGGCGCGTGTCGTCAGCAACAATGCAACCATCACCGGCCTGCCGCAGCCGTTCATCGATTTCGGCAATCTCATCGTGTTCGGCGTCTTTCCCTCGATCTTTCTCATCGCCGTCGGCGTGATTTTGATCGGATGGTTCGTCCTCGGCTTCACCGTGTTTGGACGGTTCATCTACGCCATCGGCACGAACGAGGAGGCGGTGCGCCTTTCCGGCCATAATCCGCGCACCTACAAGATTGCGGCCTTCGTCATCAGCGGTCTGACCGCGGGCGTCGCGGCGATGGTTTATCTGTTGCGGCTCAACGTCGGCAGCCCGATCGCCGGGGTCGGCTACGAGTTGAACGCCATCGCGGCGGTCATCATCGGCGGGACGAGTCTGGCGGGCGGGAAGGGCTCGATCATCGGCACGCTGGTGGGCGCGTGCATCATCCAGGTGCTGTCGACCGGGCTGCAACTGTTCGGGGTCGGCGACAACGTCAAGCCGATCGTCATCGGCACGGTGATCGTGCTCGCCGTCGTGCTCGACGCCTACCGCGACCGGTACCTGAGGGTGGTCGAGTCCCGGTAAGGCGCCGGCGCGGCATTGTGGAGAGATTGGAATGCCTGGGGACAGTGCGAAGACCATCGTCATCACGGGCGCGAGCAGCGGCATCGGCAAGGCGAGCGCGCGGCTCTTTCACGAGAACGGCTGGAACGTCGTCGCGACGATGCGCCGCCCCGAGGCGGAAACCGATTTGCAGCCGTCGGAGCGGATGAAGCTCGTCGCGCTCGACGTGCAGGACCCGGAGAGCCCGCCGAGGGCCGTCGCCGAGGCGGTTGCGGCGTTCGGGCAGATCGACGTCTGGCTCAACAACGCCGGCTACGGCGCGTTCGGTCCGCTTGAAGCGGGAACGCGCGAGCAGATCATTCGGCAGTTCGAGGTCAACGTGTTCGGCCTCATCGCCTGCGTGCAGGCGGTGGCGCCCCATTTCCGCGCGCGGCGCTCCGGGACCGTGATCAACGTGTCGTCGATCGGCGGGATCATGACCGTCCCGGCCTTCAGCGTCTACAACGCGACCAAGTTTGCCATCGAAGGCCTGTCCGAAGGCCTGTGGTACGAACTGGGGACCTTCGGGATCAGGGTGAGGCTCATCGAACCCGGCGCGATCAAGACCGAATTCGGCGGGCGGTCCGCCGATGTGTGGGACATCTCCCGCCTCCCTGACTACGCCGGATTCATGGAGAAGGTGAGGGCGTCGCGGACGAAGTACACGCAGAACTCGAGCCCGCCGGAGCTCGTCGCCGAGGTGATCTACGCGGCGGCCATCGATCCGTCCGACCGGTTGCGCTACCTCGCCGGACCTGACGCGCGCCGATACGTCCCGTTGCGGCGGCTCCTCGGCGCGCCCGCGATGATGCGCATGGTCCGACGGATGTTCACGCGTTAGATCGCGGGGGCGTCCGGCGCGTCGTCCCGGCGCCAGTCTGGCGTCGCGCGCGGAATCCGGCCATATCGGCGGCGATGCTGAAAACATTCTCCTCCGACGGCGTTCACATCGCCTATATCGACGTCCCGCCCGCGGGGACGGATCGCGGCGAGCCGATCCTCCTCATCCATGGCTTCGCCTCGAACCATCGCATCAACTGGGTGGGTCCCCGCTGGGTCGAAACCCTGAGCAGGGCCGGGCGGCGGGTGATCGCGCTCGACAATCGCGGCCACGGCGCGAGCCAAAAACTTTACGCGCCGCACGACTACCGCTCCGATCTGATGGCGCGCGACGCCGCCAATCTGCTCGCGCATCTTCACATCGAGCGCGCGGACGTGATGGGCTACTCAATGGGCGCCCGGATATCCGCCTTCCTCGCGCTGGGAAAGCCGGCGCTCGTCCGTTCGCTGGTTTTCGGCGGGCTCGGCGACAGGCTGGTGCACGGCGTCGGCTTGCCCGTGGGCATCGCCGACGCGATGGAGGCGCCTTCACTCGCCGACCTTTCCGACACGATGCAGCGCATGTTTCGCGCCTTTGCCGACCAGACGAAGAGCGACCGCAGGGCGCTCGCCGCCTGCATCCGCGGCTCGCGCCAGACCGTCAGCGAGAACGGCATGGCGGCGATCGCCGTCCCGACGCTGGTCGCGGTCGGCACACGCGACGACGTCGCGGGCGATCCGCATAAGCTCGCGGCCATGATGCCGAACGCCGAGGCGCTCGACATCCCGGGCCGGGACCACAATCTCGCGGTCGGCGACAAGGTTTACAAGGCGGGCGTGCTGGCGTTTCTCGAGCGCCGCCCGTGACAAGCGGCCTTTCCCCGGCCGCAAAATCGTCCCAATAAGCAGGTGACAAGGCTGGCGGAAACGTCGATGCTGCCGCGCGGAATCGGCGGAAAGACCGGTGAGAGGGAACGGAAGATCCATGGAGCTGGCCGAGGCGAACGCCGAGACCGGAAACGGAAGCCGTCACGACGCCGCACTGCTCGCGGTCGACGGCGTCACCATCCGTTTCGGCGGCGTGACCGCGCTGCAGGATGTCAGCTTCGCTGTTGCGCGCGGCGCGATCTGCGGCCTCATCGGCCCGAACGGCGCCGGCAAGACGACCCTGTTCAACTGCATCTCCCGCCTCTACGACCCGCATTCCGGCGCGATTTTGTTCGACCGCCGACCGCTCGCCAGCTTTTCCCGGCACGAGATGGCCGCCCTTGGGATCGCCCGCACGTTCCAGAACGTCGCGCTCTTTCCCACCATGACGACCCGCGACAACGTGCGCGTCGGCGCGCATGCGCTGGCGCGCGGCGGCTTTCTCGCCAACGCGCTGGCGCTGCCCTTCGCCGCGCGCGAGGGCCGGCGGATCGCGGAACGGGCGGACGCGCTGATCGAGGAGTTCGGCCTCGGGCGCGTCGCCGACCGGCCGGTCGGCGAGCTGCCCTTCGGCGTGCGCAAGCGCGTCGAACTCGCCCGGGCGCTGGCGATCGAGCCGAAGCTGCTGCTGCTCGACGAGCCGGCGGCCGGGCTCAATCACGAGGAGGTCGACTCGCTCGCCGATGAGATCGGCGCGATCCGCGACCGGCGCGGCCTCGCCGTGCTTCTGGTCGAGCATCACATGAACCTCGTGATGCGCGTCTCCGACCAGGTCGTCGCACTGGAATTCGGCCGAGTCATTGCCGACGGGACGCCGGAAGCGGTGCGCTCCCATCCCGAGGTGGTGCGCGCCTATCTGGGGACCGCGACATGAGCCGAATCCTCGAAGTCCGCGGTCTCAGAGCGTTCTACGGGCCGATTCAGGCTCTGTTCGACCTCGATTTTCACGTTGGGGAGGGCGGGGTGAGCGCCCTCCTCGGCGCGAACGGCGCCGGCAAGACGACGACGCTCAGGGCGCTCTCCGGCCTCATCCGCCGCCAGGGCGACATCCGTCTCAGCGGCAAGCCGATCGGTGCCCTGTCGACCGAGGCGATCGCCCGTCTCGGCGTCGCCCACGTGCCCGACGGGCGCGGCACCTTCACCGATCTGACCGTCGAGGAGAACCTTCGGCTCGGCGCCTATGTCCGCTCCGACCGGAACGCCGTGCGGCGGGACTTCGACCGGATGTTCGACTATTTCCCCCGGCTTGCAGAGCGGCGGCGGCAGCAGGCCGGCACGCTGTCCGGCGGCGAGCAGCAGATGCTCGCCATCAGCCGCGCGCTCCTGATGCGTCCGGCGCTCCTCATGCTAGACGAGCCGTCGTTCGGCCTCGCGCCGATGGTGGTGGCGGAGATCTTCCGCATCCTCGCCGCGATCAACCGCGACGAAGGCGTCAGCATGCTGATCGTCGAGCAGAACGCTTCGCTCGCGCTCGATCTCGCCGACCATGCGGTGCTGATCGAGACGGGACGGGCCGCGATGAGCGGACCTTCGCAGACGCTCAGGACGGACGACGCGGTGCGCCGCGCCTACCTCGGCTACTGAAAGGCTAAGCGCGTGAACGAGTTCCTTCACCAGCTGGCCTCCGGTCTCGCCCTCGGCGGCGTCTATGCGATCATGGCGCTCGCGCTGGTGATGATCTACCAGGCGACGCAGCTGGTGAACTTCGCCCAGGGCGAGATGGCGATGTTCTCGACCTATTTCGCCTGGAAGCTGACCGATCTCGGCTGGCCGTACTGGCGCGCCTTCATGGTCACCGTCGTCGTCTCGTTTCTCGGCGGGGTCGCGATCGAGCGGATCGTCGTGCGCCCCTTCGCCAAGGCGCCGGTGCTCGCCTCCGTCATCGTGTTCATCGGC
>NZ_JBKQOT010000530.1:0-7213 GCF_052145395.1 Roseiarcus sp. | reverse complement strand
GTGATGACATGGTTGCGACCATCCTTTTGCCCGCACGCGGGAAGCAGCGCGGCGAGCGCCACGAAAAACGGGAGGATGGTCGCGGCTCATTCTTTGGCTGGGCGCTGGGATGCTGGCCCGCGATGGGCGCTGATCCGCTGGCCTCCGCTGGCGATGAGACGCCCGCAACGCGCGACCGGGTCCACATTTGGGCCTCCGCGAGCGAAAAGTCAACTCGAAGCGCTTTGCTTCCCATGCGCTTCCCGGCGGCTGCTTTCGGGAAGCGCCTTTCCCTTTAACAAATTGATCTATATGTATTTCTATAGAGGCGCAGGCGCATAGCGCGCTACCGCGTCGACTGCGCCTGCAGCCCGGAAGCGGCGATTCGAAGAGAATCCTGGAGAGGATTGGCCGTCATTTCAGCGGCGCGAGCATGAGCTGGTGGAAGGCGCGGCGAATGCCCGAGCTCATCGAGAAGTCTCGGTTCACGTCGCCGACATTGATCATCTGTTGCTCGAGATTGACGGTGTTGCCGGACAACGACTGCTCCGCGGAATCCGCCTCGACTTCCTTGAGCTGATCGAGCAGCGACGTCGCCGGCGTCATGTGCGCGGCGCTGGTCGCGGCCATCGTGATCGGCGACGTGTTCAGCACCGCCGAGAAGGGCTGGACGTCGACGGCATGATATCCGGGGGTGCTGGCGTTCGCGACGTTGCTCGCAATGGCCGTTTGCCGCACGGACAACCATTGCGCCTTCTGCGCGGCGACCTGGAAGAGATAAATGTCCGACAAGGATCAGTTCTCGCTTGAGGCAATTGCCGATCCTCGTCGACCATCCTTGCACGGGGCTTTCCGCGGTCGGCCGGCGACTTGGGATTTCAGATCCTCGGCATGCGCGCGCTTTCAATTGCGGCGACCAGCCGTTCGATTTGCGTCTCCTCGTCGAGCTCCCGCTCGTCGAACAGCACGTCCGTGATCTCGATCCGCGCCCGCTTCTCCCCGATTGTCAACCGAAAGAATGCGGACACCTTCTCATGACGGAACTCCATGTCGAGCGACACGACCGGCGTCGCGTTCCAAGGGGCGCTGTAGCTTGCCGAAAGCGCGTAGCGCAGCGTTCCGCCCTTGAAAAAGAGCTCGGTCGAGGAATTGACGAGGTCGGCGAGATTGGCGGCCTCGTCGTTGCGGATCAGGTTGATCAGCTCGGCGACGTCCGTTAGACGCAGCTCGCTCGCGACATCGATGAGCGCGTCGGCCATGATGCGCTCCCGGTCGAGCCGGCGGAGCGAGCGTGGCATGACAGCTATGCCCTTCGTTGAGCCCATCCGGTTTTCCTCTGCTGGATCAGATGCACGATCTCAGCGACCGCGCGGTAGAACTCCGCCGGGATCGGCCGCTCGACCTCGACCGCCGCGTACAGCGACCGGGCGAGCGGCTGGTCCACGACAATGGGGATGTCATGCGCTTCGGCGATTGCGCGAATCTTGAGGGCGATGAGATCGACGCCCTTGGCGAGCACGATCGGCGCGCCGCCCTCGCTGCGAATATAGCGCATCGCGACGGAATAGTGGGTCGGATTGACCACCACCATGGTGGCGCGCGGCACGGCCGACAGCATCCGCTTGCGGGACCGTTCGAGCCGCAGCGACCGGAGGCGCGCCTTGACCAAACGGTCGCCCTCGGCCTGCTTGAGCTCCTCCTTCACCTCGTGCTTGCTCATTCGCTGATCGCGCCGCCACAGGATGCGCGACCAGACGAGGTCGGCGCTGGCGACGGCGAGCGTCGCGACCAGGACCGCGGCGATCGTCTTCACCGCGAGCGCGAGGATGCGCTCCGGCAAGGCACCCGGATCGTCGTTCATCGCGGTCAGGATGACGCCCTTCTGGCCGATAAACATCATCCCCGCGACAAAACCGACCGCCGAGACCTTGATCAGGCTCTTGGCGAATTCCACGAGGCCGTGCAGCCCGAACACCCGGCGCAGTCCGGCCCGCGGCGAGATGCGCGAAAAATCCGGCATGATTCGGTCGGGGACGATGCGCGGCGCGGCCTGGGCGACCGAGGCGACGACCCCCGCCAGCGCGAGCAGCGCAACGACCGGCCAGAGGAAGTCGACAGCCGCCGAGGCGAGGGGGCCAGCCAAGGCCAGAGCGTCCTCGCCGCGCGCGATCCGCCAGCCGGCCGGGTCGTCAAGGACTCCCACCAGACCGGCGAACAGCGAAGCGGCGCGGCCGGGGACGACGAAGGCGAGCGCAATGAGGGCCGCTGACAGCGAGGCGAACAGGGGCGCCTCGCGAGAGAACGCAGTCTGCCCCTTTTCGAGCGCGTCGTGCAGCCGCTTTTCGGTCGGCTCCTCTGTCTTGTCCTCGTGGTCGACGTCGGCGGCCATGGGACCCGATCCTCATCGTCTCGGCGCTATCGGGTGTGACGGCGCTAGGCCGCCTCGTCTTCGGGCGGACGGGCGAGTTCGATCTCGTTGCGCGCCGCCATGCCGAGAACGACTTCGGCGATGTTCTTGCGCGCTTTGGCGATGTCGCGCGCCGGCGCGGAGGCGCCGGAGGAGAGTTCACTTTCCACGAGTCTGCGTCCGCGCGACGGCATCGACGAGAGCACCGAATTGCAGAAGTCTACGTCCGTGCCCCGCAGCGCCATGACCACGATGTCGATCGAGACGCGGTCGAACAGCAGGGCGCGGGCGCGTTCGCTGAGCCTTGGCAGGTCGTTGAACGAGAACAGCATGGTCTTGAGGATCGCCGCGTCCTTGGGCCGGGTTTCGCCAATCGCCCGCATGACGTCCTCCGCCGCTTCGGGCTCGAGGTTGTTGATGATGCCGGCGATGCGCGTGCGGCCCTCGACAGCGTTCGAGGCGCTCGCCTTCAGCATGTCCTGCAAAGCGGGCTCCACGAGCCCGGCGGCGCGCGGGCTGATGAGGCTGGGCGCGATGAGACCGCATAGGGCTGCGTTCCGGCGAGCGCGCGGAAGCGCGCTGACGATCCGCGCCGCAAGCGCGGAATCGAGACGCGACAGGATATACGTCGCCGTCGCGGGGCGCTCGGCGATCAGGAGGCTGGCGATTGCGCTCTCCGGGACCTTGGCCAACGCCTTCCAGACGTCTTGCGGGTCGCCCTCGCCGAGCGCCGCGCCGATCAGGTCGTCCACCTCATTGGGCGGGAGCGTCTCCGCAAGCAGAGTCCGCGCCTGGCCGGCGTCACCGAGCAAATTGTTTCCCGCCGAGAAGTCGTCGGCGAATTCCTCCACGAGCCGGTCGAGCGTCGACGGCGCGACTGTGCCGAGACCGGCCGCCGCCCGAACGACGGCGCGGAGATCGGGTTGGTCGAAATGTCTGAGCAGCCGCCCGGCCGTCGGAGGTCCAAGCATCAGCAGCAGGGCCGCCGCCTTCTGGGGACCGGTGAGGACGCGCTCGCCGGCGATCACGGTCTCGGGCATGGCGGGTTCGGTCCTCACGCCGCCTGTTCGAGGCTTGCGCCAGCAACGATCTCGAGCAGCGACACGCCGAAGCGCTGGCTCGACTCGTCGACGACCACGATCTCGCCACGGGCCACGACCTTGCCGTTGACGACAATGTCGACGGGATCTCCGACTCGCTGGTCGAGCGAAATAACCGCGCCGCGGGCCAGTCTCATGAGGTTTGCCACCGGCAGCGAGGTCGAGCCCAGCACGACCTGAACGGTGACCGGGATCGAGAGGATGGCGTTGAGATTGGGGGCGGCGGGCGGCGGCGCGGGTGCGCCGGGCGCGAGGCGGTCCGTCTCGGGCGCGTTCGGCGGGTCTTGCGGGAGCGAAGTGTCGTCCATGGCGGGGCGCCTTTCGTGGGGCTTCAGCAACTAGAATCGGGCGGGCTCGTGAGGCGAGGCGATCGGCGCTTCGACCTCGAGACGATAGCGGCCGTCGCCCTGGCCCAGTCTGCACAGGAACATGCCCCGCCCGGCGCATTCGAGCCGGACGGAATCAAAGTCTCCGCTCTGCAGGGACAAGACGACGCCGACCCGGAGGTTCGCTACGTCGCCCAGGGTCATCGCAAGCTCTTCCAGAATCGCCGTCACCGGCAGGCGCGTCTGCTTGAGGCCGGTCTCCATCGAGTGCGACCAGCGGCGGTCGGCCGAGGGCGTCTCGTCGGTCCGCTCGCGCTCGAGCTCTTTGCGAAGCGGAAGCAGCAGCGACTGCGGCAGGAGCACGAGCCCCTCGCAGGTCCCGCCGAGCATCGGCAGGGAAAAACGCGCCGCCGCCGCCGGCATGTCCCGCCGCCCGAGGGCAAAGGCGTCCGTCAGCGTCACGATACGCTCCAAGGCGAGCGATATCGGCGCCGTCGGCGCAAATCCCGCCTCGATCGCGCAGCCGAGTCCCCGGGCGAATTCCTCGACGAGGGCCGTCTCGATCGACGTGCGCCCGTGCGGCGGCTCCTCCCCGGTCTCGGCTTCGCCAGCCGGCGCGAGGCTTTCGCCGAAGATCGAGGCCACGATCAGGTCGTCGATGCGTTCGTCGAGCGCGATCAGCATGCGCGCGTCGGTCTCGGCGCTCGCGTAGATCGCCGCGGTGAGCCCTGCGCAATCTTCGATCGCCTGGAAGAGCGTCGTCGCTTGGGCCGGCTCGACCGCGCCCCCGCCGGGCAAACGGCTGACGAGCGGCGCGAGGCTTTTTGGAGCTCCGGCGACGAAGCCTTCAAGCGCCGCGGCCAATCCGGGCATCCGCTCGACCGGCAGGGCCGAATGCTCGAGCATCGTCCCCTTGAGTCGGCGCGCGCCCGGATCGACGTCGACCGAGTCCTGGTCGTCAGTCATGCGGCCTCTTTGACCAGGTTGTCGCCGCCGGTGCCCCCGCCCGAAATCGTTTCGTTCTCGACGACGTCAATGGTCGGGCGCTCCTTTGATGGAATGGTCTTACGGCCGAACTCCACGGCAACCTGCGGCATGGCGCCGTTCATGAAGGCCAGCAGGCTCTGCTTGACCAGAGTGAACATGCGCAGCTGTTTCTGCCGCACCACCCGGATCTTCTGCGCAATCGGGCCGACCAGCGCGTAGGAGAGGAAGATGCCGCCGAAGGTGCCGACGAGTGCGGCGCCGATGAGACCGCCGAGCATCTCGGGCGACTGGTCGAGCGCGCTCATCGCGTGGATGATGCCAAGCACCGCCGCGACGATGCCGAGCGCAGGAAGGCCGTCGGCCGACGCCTGGAACGCTTCGGACGGATTGTAGCGATCGTGCGCAAGGGTCTCAATCTCCTCGTCCATGAGCGCCTCGATCTCATGGGTGCGGGCGTTGCCAATGATGATCAGGCGACCGTAGTCGCAGATGAAGGTCACCAGGTCCTTGTTTGCGAGCAGGTTGGGAAAGGCCTTGAAGATTTCCGATTCTTTCGGATTGTCGAAGTGCCCCCCCCGCTGCGAGATTTCGCCCTCAATTCCCGCATCAGCGCGTGCAGAACGCTCAGCACGTCGAGGTAGTCGCGAGGCTTGGGGACCCTGTCAAGGATCGCCTCCAGAAACGCCTTGCCGCAGTCCTTGATCGTCGAGGTCGTGTTGGCGACGATGAAGATGCCGAGCGCCGCACCGCCGATGATGACGAACTCGTAGGGCTGCATCAGCACTTCGAGATGTCCGCCGAGCGCCGCGTAGCCGCCGAGAACGCAGCCGATCGCGATGAGAAGGCCGATGGCGAAATTCAAGACGCGCTCCCGGGTGGCTGCAGATGTTTGCGGCGCGAGACTTACGCCAGGCTTTCGCAAGTCCTTCCGCGCTCGAGGTCAGCCCCGGACAAGTCCGGCGCAGGATCGTCGCCTCCGTCGGCTGGCCGCCGCGGCGCGAGCCTGGGACGCATCATGCAGAACGGACTTTATGTGGCGGTATCGGCTCAGGTGGCGCTCGAGCGTCGGATGGAGACGATCGCCGACAATATGGCCAACATGAATACGGTCGGCTACCGAGCGACCGGCGTCTCGTTCGCGGCGGAAATGGCCAAAGCTGGCGAGACGAACCTCGATTACGCGTCCTCGGGCTCCGACTATCTGTCGCGGCGGATTGGCGGGCTCACCAAGACCGACAATCCTCTCGACTTCGCCGTCCAGGGCGACGGCTGGTTTGGCATCCAGACGCCGAGAGGAACCGCCTACACCCGCGACGGCCGCGTTCGCATCGACGAGCAGGGGACGCTGAGAACGTTGAGCGGCGATCCGCTTCTCGACGCCGGCGGGGCGCCGATCCTTGTCGACAGCGCCGCGGGGCCGCTGACCGTGTCCGCGGACGGCATGATCAGCCAGAACGGCCGCCAGGTCGGCGCCATCGGGCTCTTCGCCATCGACGCGGACGCCAACCTGAAGCGGGCGGAGAATTCCGGCGTCGCGCCCGACAACCCGGCGCGGCCGATCCTCGATTTCACCCGCGACGGCGTGGTCCAGGGGGCGGTCGAAAGCTCCAACGTCGATCCGGTGCGCGAGATGACCCGGCTCATCGACGTGTCGCGCGCGTTCGACGGCGTGGCGGCCGAAGCGTCGCAGTCCGAGTCCTCGCTTCAGGACGCCATTAAGGCGCTCGGGTCATCGTCGTGACCGACGCGCCCGCCGAAGCCCCCGCCCTCGAGCGCCTCGAACGTCGGGTCGCCTGGGGCCTCAGAAACCTGCAGGCGGCGCGCGTCAGCGGAATGGTGACCGAGGTGTCGATGTCCCACTACCGGGTCGCCGGTCTGTCGCGATTTCTCAGGCTCGGCGAATGCGTCGGCGTCGACGTCGGCGGCCGGGTGCAGGTCGGCGAGGTGGTCAAGATCGAGGACGGCTCGGCGACGCTGAAGCCGTTCGACGCGCGCTGCGACGCCGCGATCGGCTCGCGGGCCTACCGCACCGAAAACCTGTCGCTCTCGCCCGACCCCTCATGGAAAGGCCGCGTGATCGACGCGCTTGGCCGTCCGCTCGACGGCGAAGGCGAACTCGCCTTCGGCGAACAACCGGCGCCGCTCGACGCCGATCCGCCGCCGGCGCTCCAGCGCGCGCGCGTTTCGACGCCGATCCGCACAGGCGTGCGGGTGGTCGATCTGTTCACGCCCCTGTGCCTCGGGCAGCGCATCGGCGTGTTCGCGGGCTCCGGCGTCGGCAAGTCGTCGCTGCTGGCGATGCTGGCCCGGGCGCCTCAATTCGACACCGTGGTGATTGCGCTCGTCGGCGAGCGCGGCCGGGAAGTGCGTGAATTCCTCGACGACACGCTCGGCGACGGCCGGACCTGCGCAGT